>JALRGF010000292.1 GCA_023253495.1 Verrucomicrobiales bacterium | reverse complement strand
GTGGCCGGGTTTTACCTCCAGCCGACCTACGACCTCGTGCCCGAGCGCGTTCAGCTGGTCGGTCGGTACAGCTTTGCCCAAGGCGACGGCCCCGACAGCGTGGCCGCCCAGAGCCGGTATGAACGCACAGCCCCGCTCCTGACCGGTGGCGGCCGTGGCGAGACCAATCACGCCGCTTACCTCGGCCTGCAGTTCTTCCTGCACGGCGACGCCCTGAAGCTGATGACCGGGGCTGAATACGCCCGCCTCGAGGGGGGCGGCAACGGCGGTGACTTCACCGGATGGACCGTCTTCTCGGGAGTCCGCGTCTCGTTCTGATCTTCTCACCATCCATTCCATGACCCACGACATGAACGCGCAAGCCGCCCCCATCACCCGCCGCCACCTGCTGCGCCTGCTGCCTTCGGCCGGCCTGGCCGCCAGCCTGCCCTCGTGCTCACAACAACCGGAGCGGACGTCCGACGGCTGCCCGATCATCCGTTTCGGCCATTTCCCGAACATCACCCATGTGCAGGCACTGGTCGCCCATAACCTCAGCCGTCAGGGCCGCGGGTGGTTCGAGAAACGGCTGGAGGCCCGGATCGAGTGGTCCACCTACAATGCCGGGCCATCCGCCATCGAAGCGATTTTCGCCCGGGCGCTCGATGTCACCTACATCGGCCCGAGCCCCGTGCTCAACGCCTTCGCCAAATCCCGGGGCGCTGAACCACGGATCCTGTCCGGGGCGGCCAATGGCGGCTCGGCCCTCGTGGTCCGACCCGACGCCGGCATCGCCTCCCCCGCCGACTTCCGCGGGAAAAAAGTCGCCAGCCCCCAGCTTGGCAACACCCAGGACGTGCAGCTCCGCGCCTGGCTGGTCGAACAAGGATTTTCCATCAGCCAGACCGGCGGCGACGTGCACGTCATCCCGACTTCCAATGCTGACCTGTTCGCGCTCTTGAGCAACGGCGACCTCGACGCCGCGTGGACCGTCGAACCATGGGTCACCCGCCTCGAGCTGGAGGCCGGCGCCCGGGTGTTCCTCGCCGACACCGAAACGACCGTGACCCTGCTCGCAGCGCGCCGCAGCTGGCGGGAGCAGCACCCGGAGCTCGCCCAGCGCCTCGTCGAGGCCCATCGCGAACTCACCCGCTGGATCCTCGACCACCCTGCGGAAAGCCGCCTCATGGTCCGGGACGAGCTGAAGCAACTGACCACGGCCGCTCCCTCCGACGCCGTGCTCGACCGCGCCCTCGGCCGCACCGTGCTGACCAACGACCTCAGCCGGGCCTCGCTCGAGACCATGGTCACGAGCGCCCAGAAGGCGGGCTTCCTCCAGGACATTCCCGCCCTCGACCCCCTCCTCCCGAACCCCTGAGCCCACCCCGCCCCCATGAACGCCACCGAAGCCTTGCAGGCGATCCCGCCCGCCAAACTGGTCGTCCGCTCCGTTTCCAAGTCCTTCGCCACCCGCCGCGGCTGGCTGCCGGCACTGGAGAACGTCAGCCTGACCGTGAACGAAGGCGAGTTCGTCTGCCTCGTCGGCCCGAGCGGCTGCGGCAAAAGCACCCTGCTCAACCTGATCGCCGGCCTTGACACCCCGGACTCCGGAGAACTCGCCAGCGACGGCCAGCCGATCACCGGCACCGGCCGCGAACGTATGGTCATGTTCCAGGAGCACGCTCTGTTTCCCTGGCTCGACGTGCTCGGCAACGTGCTCTTCGGGCTCAAACTCAAGCCGAACCTCACCGATAACGACCGCCGCGAAGTCGCCCGCCACTACCTCCACCTCGTCGGCCTGGAACGCTTCGCCCACGCCGCCATCCACGAACTCTCGGGGGGCATGAAGCAACGCGTCGCCCTCGCCCGCGCCCTCGCCCCGAACCCGCGCGTCCTCCTCATGGACGAACCATTCGCCGCCCTCGACGCCATGACCCGCGAACAACTCTACGACGACCTCCAGTCGATCTGGCAGAAACGCCGGAAAACCATCCTCTTCGTCACCCACAACGTGCGTGAATCCGTCTGCCTGGGAGACCGCGTCATCCTCTTTTCCCCGAACCCGGGACGCATCCTCCGGGAGTTCCCCGTCGACCTCCCCCGCCCTCGCGACATCAACAGCGTGGAACTGGCCGCCCTCGCCAGCGAAATCACCCGCCACCTCAAATCCAACTCCCCGATGGAACCACCCGCCAGCACTCACCCGACCGGCAGCATAGCCCACCCCCACGCCCCCCGCACCCGATGAAACGCTCCCTCGTCGCCCTGTTCTTCTTCGCCTCGCTCATCGGCGCATGGCAGGCGGTCGTCGCCGCCGGGATCTACTCACCCGTGCTCGTGCCGCCGCCCGCTTCGGTGGCGGAATACATCCTCCGCGCCCTCGCCGATGGCTCCCTGCTGCACGCCGCCTCCGTCACCTGCCAGCGCCTGCTCCTCGGATACCTCATCGGCTGCGGTCTCGGTCTGCCCCTGGGGCTGGCCGCCGCCCGCAGCCGGAGCGTCAGCGACACGGTCGGCGTGCTCGCCCTCGGCCTGCAGACACTGCCCAGCGTGTGCTGGGTCCCGCTGTCGCTGCTCTGGTTCGGCCCGAACGAAGGCTCCATGCTCTTCGTCGTCATCATGGGCACGCTCTGGAGCGTGCTCATCGCCGTCGACAGCGGCGTCAAAAACCTGCCCCCGATCTACACCCGCGCCGCCCGCACCATGGGTTCAACGGGCCTGCACACCCTCGTCCGGGTCATCCTGCCTGCCTCCCTGCCCTATGTCGTCAGCGGCATGAAACAAGGATGGGCCTTCGCGTGGCGCTCGCTCATGGCCGCCGAAATCTACGTCACCATCCTCGGCCGCGAAGGGCTCGGTCATCTCCTCCACTTCGGCCGCGAACTCAGCGCCATGGATCAGGTCATCGGCATCATGCTCGTCATCGTCCTCATCGGATTGCTCGCCGACAAACTCCTCTTCTCCCCGTGGGAAACATTCCTCCACCGCCGCTGGGGCACCGACCGCCATGATTGAAATAAGACGCTTTTTGCGCGTGCCGGGGCGCGCATTCTGCTCATCTTCCGGGTCTCCCTGTCATCCCCTTTCTTCTCAGCACACCCCAGTTCCTTCAGCCCATGGCCAAGCCGTCCCCGTCCAGCACGCCCGCGATCCGCCCCATCAGAAAACTGATGGTGGCCAACCGCAGCGAGATCGCCATCCGCGTGATGCGCGCCGCCACCGAGCTCGGGATCCGCACCGTGGCCGTCTATGCCGCTGAAGACCGGTTCTGCCCGCACCGGTTCAAGGCCGATGAGGCCTACGAACTCAACAAGGAAAAAGGCCCGCTCGGCGCCTACCTCGACATCGAGGGCATCGTCACCCTGGCCAAGGAAAAAGGAGTGGACGCCATCCACCCGGGCTACGGGTTCCTCTCCGAAAACCCCGTTTTCGCCAAAGCCTGCGCCGAGGCCGGCATCATCTTCATCGGCCCGGAAGCCAAAATCCTCGACATGATGGGCGACAAAACCGCCGCCCGTGACGTCGCCCGCCGCGTCAAAGTACCGGTGCTCGAAGGTACCGATGAGCCGGTCAGCGACCGCCGCGCGGCCATGACCATCGCCCGGAAAATCGGCTTCCCCCTCATCATCAAAGCGGCCTTCGGCGGCGGGGGGCGCGGCATGCGCATCGTCCGCGAAGCCGCGGATCTGGAAACCCTGCTCGACGAGGCCCAGACCGAGGCCGCCCGCGCCTTCGGCAACGGCGCCGTCTTCCTCGAAAAATTCGTCGGCCAGGCCAAACACATCGAAGTTCAGATCCTCGCCGACAAACACGGCCACATCCTCCACCTCCACGAACGCGATTGCTCGGTCCAGCGGCGCCACCAGAAGGTCATCGAACAGGCCTTGGTCGTGACTGCCGAAACCGCGCCTGACGTGATTCGCGATGCCGTCACTCGGTTCGCATCTCGGCTGTCGTTCGCCTCGTTACCGTCGGCGGCCCGTCAGTTCGCCGACGAAGTCGATCACCCCACCTGCGACTTCGTCACGGCCGCCCTCATCGTGGCGGCCGAACAACAAGTTCGCGACATGGGCGCCTTGCTCGATCAGTTGG
>JALRGF010000289.1 GCA_023253495.1 Verrucomicrobiales bacterium | reverse complement strand
ACCCGTGACCAGACCCGCCCCACTTCCCTTTCCCTCTGAATGATCCCACCGACTCCCCACGCTCCGCAGGCCCCGACATTCCACATCGGTCTGACCGGTGACTTCTACCGCGACGGCAGCCCGGTGTACCCGGACTTCGATCTGCACGTCTTCGAACGCTCTCCCGGAATCGCCTGCAGCACGTTCCCCGAACACACCGACGAAATCACCCCGCAACAGCTCGCGGGACTCCACGGCGTCATCGTCCTCTCCCCGCGGGTCACCCGCCACAGCCTCTCGCAGAGCCGCGATCTGCTGGCTATCAGTCGCTTCGGCGTCGGTTACGACAGCGTGGACGTCGCCGCCTGCACCGAAAACGACGTCGCCCTGTGCATCACCACCGGCGCCGTCGACCGCCCGATGGCCGAGGCCACGGTGGGATGGATGCTCGCCCTCGCCTATCGGATGCGCGTGAAGGACCGCCAGCTGCGCGAAGCCCGCTGGGACCAGCGAGGGCGGGTCATGGGTACCGGCCTGCACGGGCGCACCGCCGGTATCATCGGCTTCGGGGGCATCGGACGTTCGGTCGCAGGCATGCTCAGCGGATTCGGCATGAATCCGCCGCTGGTCTACGATCCCGGCGTGGACCCGGAAACCATCGCCGCCCTCGGCGCCCGCTCGGTCAACCTCCCGTACCTGATGGCCAGGTCCGATTTCATCACCGTCCACTGCCCGCTCAACGCGCAGACCGAAAATCTGATCTCGGTGGCCGAGCTGGATCTGATGAAGACGGACGCGTTCATCCTGAACACCGCCCGCGGCGGCATCATCAACGAGGACGCGCTGTTCGAGGTGCTGGCCGCCGGTCGTATCGCCGGGGCCGCCCTCGACTGCTTCACCGGCGAACCCATCACGCACCCGCACCGCTTCGCCAGTCTCGACAATGTCATCCTCGCCCCCCACAACATCGGCTGGACCCGCGAACTGTTCCGCGACATCGGCGCCATGGCGTGCCGGAACCTGATCGATCTTGCCAATGGCCGATACCCCGGCGCGGTGGTCAATCCCGAGGTGTTCGACCGCGCCTCGTTTCAGAAGAAATGGGAATCCCTGCGAATCGACAAACGCCCGCCTCAAGAATAATCACCGATGAAAAAACTGCTCAACAACCCGGGCGACTATGCCGACCAGACACTCGACGGCCTCTGTCTGGCCCATCCTGAATTCTACGCCCGCGGCGGCGAAAGCGGTCGCGTGATTCACCGGCCCGGTGGTCCCATCGCCGGCAAGGTCGGGGTCGTGTCGGGCGGTGGATCCGGCCACCTGCCGGTCTTCACCGGCTACTGCGGCGACGGCCTGCTGGACGCCTGCGCCATCGGCAATGTCTTCGCCGGACCGAGCGTAGCCGACTGCATCGAAGCCATGAAACGCGCCAACGGCGGCGCCGGCGTCCTCCGTCTCTACGGCAACTACGGCGGCGACCGCATGAACTTCGACATGGCCGGCGAAATGCTCGAACTCGAGGGGCTCGAATCCGCCACCGTGCTCGTGGCCGATGACGTCGCCAGCGCTCCCCCCGAAGAAGCGGGAAAGCGCCGCGGCGTGGCCGGTATGGTGTACGCGTTCAAAATCGCGGGCGCCCGGGCCGCCACCGGCGCCGCGCTCGCCGAGGTCGCCGCCACCGCCCAAAAGGCCGCCGACGCCTGCCGCTCCATCGGCGTCGCCCTCACCCCCTGCACCGTTCCGGAGGCCGGCCGGCCGACGTTCGAGATCGCTGAAGACGAAATCGAGATGTGCATGGGCATTCACGGCGAACCGGGGATCTGGCGCGGCAAAATGAAATCCGCGGACGAGGTGGCCGGGGAAATGCTCGACCGCCTGCTCGCCGACCGGCCCCTGGCCAGGGGCGATCGCGCCTCGGTCATGGTCAACAGTCTCGGCGCCACCCCGCACGAGGAACTCTACATCATCTACCGCCACCTCGCCCGTCGCCTGTCCGAACTCGGCGTCACCATCGTCATGCCACTCGTCGGGCGCTATGCCACCTCCATGGAAATGACCGGCGCCTCAATCACCCTTTGCCAGCTCGACACCGAATTGGAATCCCTGCTGCAAGCCCCCGCCCGCTGCGCCTTCTGGAGAGTCGGATGATTTACACCACCAGCGACATCCAGGCCTGGCTGCAGCAGTGCACGGAACGGATGACCAATGCCGCCGCCGAGCTGAACGAGCTCGACAGCCGCCTCGGTGACGGCGACCTCGGGGCCACCTTGGAGAAATGTGCCAGCCTGATGCGCGAGGCCCTCGCCGCCCCCGCCGCCACCCCTTCCGACGTTTTCAAAGCGTGCGCCGCCGCCTGCACCCGCGCCTCGGGATCCAGCTTCGGTACGCTGATGGCCGTCGCGTTCATGACCCTCACCAAACACACTCTCGGCAGGCCCACGCTCGAACGGAGCGATGTCGCCCCCCTGCTCGGACAGGTCATCGAAGCCCTCATGGCCCGCGGCCGCAGCAAACCCGGCGACAAAACCATGCTCGACTCGCTCGAAGCGATCCGCCGCGCCGCCGCCAACGGCGATTGCGAAACCCTCCACCACCAGTCCCTCTCAGCCGCCCTTCAGGCCCTCGAAGATTTCCGAGACCGCCCCAACCTGATCGG
>JALRGF010000284.1 GCA_023253495.1 Verrucomicrobiales bacterium | reverse complement strand
ATCGGAGGAAAAGTGTTTCACAGAAGTGTCCCTGATTTCCGGGGGGCTCGTCAAGACGTGATACGATCAGGACTCCCGGCCGCCACGCCAGCAGGGCAGGCTGGAGGCGCGGGCGGTCGCGGTTGGCATAGGCCCCGCCTTCTGGCATCCCTCCGGGATGCGTGGGTGGAGGGACGGGAACCGGAGGTCTGCGCTCTGCTCCGACCTCCGGCTATGATCTGTCATCCCTGCGGGATGAGGAGAGGCGCGACGGGAGAGACACCGATGGAGAGACGCCGATGGAAGCACACCGATGGAGAGACGCCGATGCGGCTCAGAACGGCACCTGGTCCTCGTCTTCTTCGTCGGGGGGGGCGGCGTCGTGACTCGGGGGCGGGGCGGATCGTGGGGCCGCGGAGCGGGCCGGGGCCGGGCTGCTGCTGTAGGAGGAAGGGGCGCCTCCGCCGCCTTCGCCCGCGCCTTCGCGGGACCCGAGCAGCTGGATGCCGTCGCCGATCACTTTGAGTTTGCTGCGTTTCTGGCCGGTTTGTTTGTCGTCCCAGGTGTCGAGCTGCAGACGTCCTTCGACGAAGAGCGGGCGTCCTTTTTTGCAGTACTGGTGGACGATTTCGGCGGTGCGGCCCCAGAGGGTGATGTCGATGAAAGTGACTTCCTCGCGTTTCTCGCCACTCTCGGTGGTATAAACGCGGTTGACGGCCAGGCCGATATCGGTCACGGCCTGTCCTTTCGGGGTGTACCGGATTTCGGGGTCACGGGTGAGATTCCCGATCAGCATTACTTTGTTCAGCGAGGCCATGGCGCGGGGCGGGGAGCGGAGGACAGTGACGAAGTTGGTACCGGAACGCAGGTGCGGCGTCGAGCGAATTCACGCGACGGAGGAAGTCGCGGCGGGCACGAATCGCGGCGGGCACGAAGGAGAGACAGGACGCCCCATGGATGGGCCGAGGTGCGGGAGGAAATTCCAGCAGGCCTCAGGCGCTCTTCTTCAGCAGGTGCTGGAGAAAGACGTCGTGGTTCAATTTGAGGCGGTTGCGCACCTTTTCGATGGCGGCGGGTTCCGCCTCAAAGTGAAAATTGGCGTAAAACCCTTCGTCGACCTTGCGCGGGTTGTAGGCGAACTTTTTGCGGCCGAGCTGATCGATCTGCTCCAGACGCCCGCCTTCCGACTCGATCTCCTTGCCGATCTGGCCGAGGATCTTGTCGATGCTTTCTTCCTTGCCCCGGGTGTCGAGGACGATGGTCAATTCGTATTTGTGGCTCATGGGGTCGATGGTGCGTCTGACGTCGGTGGTGGACTGGGGGCGGGTGGTGCCGGCGGAAAATCCGGCTCGGGCCGGTTGAAGTGGTTCATCGCCTGCGCGAATCCGTGGCGAGCCGCGTAGTTTAGTGCCTCCGTGGCGCGGTCAAGTCGTTTCTCAAGGTGAGTGCGTTCCTCCGGGGAAAAGTCGCCGAGCACGAAGCCGACGGTTTCGGCGCGGCCGGTGCCCCCGGTGCGGCCTGTGCCGATGCCGAACCGGAGCCTGGGGAATTCCTGGGTGCCGAGGTGGGCGATGAGTGATTTCACGCCGTTGTGGCCGCCGGCGGAGCCGCCCTCGCGGAGGCGCAGCACGCCGAACGGGAGGTCTTTGTCGTCGTAGACGGCGACGCACGAGGCCGGTGACAGGCGGTAGAACGAAGCGACGGCGGCGGCCGCCTCTCCGCTGAGGTTCATGAACGTCTGGGGTTTGATGAGCCAGAGGTCGCCGGCGCGGGCGACCTCGGTGCGCCATTTTTTCTCCAGCGAGAAGCGGGCGCCGGCGCGGGCGGCGAGGCGGTCGAGGATCATCCAGCCGACGTTGTGGCGGTTTCCGGCGTATTGGCGTCCGGGGTTGCCGAGGCCGATGAGCAGGCGGATGGCGGGTGCGTCAGCGGGCATGGGGGGCGAGGGCGGTGGGGCGGGCCGGCGCGGTCGTGGTGGCCGGGGATGGCGTGGAGGTCATGGCTCCCGGCGGAAGGGGGGCGGTGTGCCGCGGTCCGCGGATTCCGGGTGCCGGCTCCTCAGAGTTTGGGAACGAAGAGGTCGAGGTCATAGGCCGGGTCGAGGTCGTCGATGGTCTGGATTTTTTCGAGGTTCGGGTATTTCGAAAGCGGTTCCACTTCCAGCGACATGCGGAAGCCGGGGGCCCGCTGGTTGATGGTGGTGAATTCGTTGTTCATGACGATGAGGTGGGCGATGCGGATGGTTTTGCCCGGGTAGGTGCCGCGGATGACCGAGACCACTTCGTATTCAAAGACGCCGAGCGCGCTGCGGTAGGTGACCTCGCTGAGGTTGCGCACGGCTGATTTCCGGAGCAGGACGACCTCGAGCTGGAGCGGCGGGCTGGCCGCCGTCCGGTCGGTGGTGGCGGGGGTGACCGGCGGGGTGGCGTCCGCGCGCGGCGTGGCATCAGCGGGGGGCATGACCATCGGTTCGGAGGGCGCCCGGCGTCGCCGGAAAAGGTCGAGGAGCCCGCGCCGGCGGGGCGGCGGCCGGGAGGGGAGGGCTTCCGGTTCGATCGGTTCCAGCGACCGGGAGCGGCGCCCGCCTCCGAGTCGGGCGGCATAATCGATGACGTCATCGGCGACGAGATTGGACCAGGCGGCGGCTTCGGTCGGGCCGTAGTGGATCCCGTCGGTCCCCGGGTAGGTGCCGGTGAACCGGGTCACCGCGTAGCTGTCGAAAGTGCGGCCATAGCGGTTGACGACGCGATGGAGGATGGCGCGCATTTCCGCCTGGAGGTCGGTGGAAAAGCGATCGGGGTGGGCGCTGGCCGGGGTGATCCAGTAGAGCCGGGCACCGGCGGCCGAGACGATCTGGCCGATGCGGTGGATGAGGCGTTCGAATTCCCGGATGTTTTCGGCTTTCGGGCGGCGTTTGGACGTGAGCACGCTGTACATGTTGGTGCCGCCCTGGACGACGACGAGGTGCGGCCGCCAGCGGCCGGTGAGTTCGTTGATTTTCGGGATCCGGGCGAGGTGGGTGACGCGGAATTCCTTGTCCGGGGTTTTTTCCCAGTAGCCGATCTGGGTGGCGGTGGTGCCGAATTCCGGCAGCCAGTCGTAGGCCGAGGCGCCGCCGGTGACGGAAGTGAAAACCTCGAGGCCGGCGGCGCGCATGCGGGCATCAAGGGTGCGCCCGAAGGCGCCCTTGGAAAAGGAGTCGCCAAGGTACAGCACGCGGGTGGCGGCGGCGGCCGCCGGGCTGAGGGCCACCAGCCACAGCAGGACAAGCCACGGCCGCAGGGCCGTGAACAGGCGACGGCAGCCGGGCGGCCGGTGGCGGATGGGGGCGGACGGTGGCATCAGGCAGTGGGATCGTGGGAATGGCTGGCCGCCATGGAAGCGGGAGGCCATGGATGGCGCGTCGCGGCCAGGCAGGGCATCCGACACAGCTTCCACTCAGGCGTGCGGGAATCCCCGGATCAATGATCGATACGCGCCTTTCGGCTCTCTGGCAAGCAGGGCCCGGCGGGCGGGCGACACCGAACGGGTGCCGGTCAGAAAAACGAAGAAGGAACCCCCTTTCGGAGGCCGGCACTGGAGAACGGGGCCCGGGTCATGGGGAGGTGGGGTGGGTAGGAGTCTTTCCCCTGAGCCTGCGGCCAAAGAGCCCGCTGCAGGATTCGTCATGGCTGCCCCAAAATATTCGCGTGATTGAAAACTGCGCCCAACGCATGGGTCCCCTTCATTGTTATGTTTGGATCTGCCCTCGCTCTTGGATTGCCTCTCTTCGCAGGAAGTACAATGTAATCCAACTGGGTAACCACGCGGCAATCCACCCGCACATCAGCTGTGTGTCCTGTATCAACGGCCCCGCAGTGAGCGCCCCCAGTATAGCACAACTCTCGATTCCCACCCGGACTGCCCACTTGCCTGCGTACCTCCATGCACAATACCATACCACCGGAAAGACGCACATTGTATTGAGTAACGCCACAAAAGCGATGCGGGCCAGTTTGTCATTGGGCAATATCTCCCGTGCCATATAACACAATCCCGTGACGATCCCGCTGGACACAATAAAAGCACAAATCCCCAAGGCCCAACAACCGAGGACTTGACGTGGTTGCTTCCTGTCTTGGTCGGCGGGTGGCTCGGCTCGGCGCATACCGCTCAACCCTGCTTCCTCTGGTGCCACTTGCCAATCCCGGAAATCACCGTCGTTGGATGAGCCTGAATGAGGCCACGGTCGGATCCGGATATTCCGTTCGGTCTTGTCCTGATACGCTGCCCCTTTGGTCAATCACATGACACCCGCCAACAGACGTTCGGCAAAGCGCGTCGGCTGGAGTGCCGGCCGGGTGGCCGGAATCGACGGGGTAGGGTGTGGAGAAGCGGCTTCTGCGGTGGCTTCGTGCGGTGGCATTGATTCCGGCTTTGGCCGGGACTCCGGCTCACCGCCATTCTCTGATATCGTCTCATCAGGGCTGCCGCCGGGCACGGGTGCGACGTTCATCGCGGATCGCGGCGGTGGGGAGAATGGAGTGGCGTCGGTCCGTGGTCACGGCATCATCGGCGCAGGCCGAGGGGCGAGTGCGGGCGCGACTCCTGCTGTGGTGCGGGGACGTGGTCGCAGGAGACGCGACGGCACGGGGGCAGAGCGGACCAGGGTGCGGGGCCAGGGTGCGGGGCCGGGCGCGGGTGGTCGAGGGGCGGGGGAGGAGGCCACCCGTGGAATGATCAATGACAAAAACGAAATGAGGCGTAACCCGTTTCCTTCCTCCGGTTGCCCCGCATGTCCGCCCCCGTCCTGACCGCCCGCCCGTCGCCGCTGACCCGCGCTCTCGCGTGGTCGGTGGCGTTGCATGTGGCGCTGGCGGTGGTGGCGGCATTGCCGTCGGTGCGCGCGGCGTTGGCGGCGTGGCAGGCGGTGGCCGAGGCGCGCGCCGCGGCCGCGGTGCCGGTGGCGGCGGCGCCGGTGGAAATCGAAGTGGTGGTGCCCGAGGTCACGGTGGTGCGGCCGCCGTCGCCGTCGGAATCGTTTATCCGGACTGACGGGCTGCCCGAGGCCCGGCCGGACGCAGACCGCCGCCGGTTCATTTCCGACCGCGACACGCGGGCGGCGAGTCCGCTGCCGGCGGATGCGACGGCGACCGACGCCCAGCCGACGCAGGAGGGGATTGACATTCCGGTGGTTGAGGTGATTCGCCGGGAGGCGTCGGATGGCGAAGACGAGGCGTTGCCCCCGTCGGCGGTGGCGGCGACCGCGCTGGCGGGGGAGGACACCGGGTCTGACGCGCAACCGACGGATCCGGCTGCCTCTGCCGTTCCCCGGGATCTGCCGGCCGCACCGGAACCACCGATCGCCTCTGCGCCTTCTCCGCGACCGTCTGTCGCCGCGGAGGTGGTGGTGGCGGAAGCGCCGGAGCCGGAGGTGTCCGAGCCGGAGGAAATGCCGGCCCCGGTGGAGGAACGACTGGCGCTGGCGCGGGAATCGGAGGTGGCGGTCCGCACTGAGCGGGCGGTGCCGCGGCCCGGGGCGGAGCCGCCGCGGCCGGCTGCTTTGCGGGATCCGGTGGTGGATTCCCGGCCGCCGGAGCCGCGGGCCGAGCCGCCGGCGCGGGCGTCGGCGTCGGTGCCTCCGGCGGGATTTTCCGGGTTGCGCACGCCGACGCGGCTGCGCGGCACCATTTCCAACCAGGGCCCGGCCAGTGTGGATGCCGAGGACACGCCGACCGGGCGGTACATGAAGCAGGTGACGAGTGCGATCGAGAAAGAGTGGCACCGCAAGCGCCGCCTGAACCGTGATTTTGTGACCTTTGGCACGATCAAGCTGGAGTTTCATGTCGACGCCCGCGGCCAGGTGCGGAACCTTGCCATCAAGAACCGGTCCGGTGCCAATGCGGTGATGCAGGACTTCACGCTCAATGCGGTCCTCGACGCCAAAATTCCCCCGATGCCCGACGGGCTGCCGGAAATCCTTGATCGCGAGCAACTGCTCATCAGCTATGACATCATCGTGTACTGAGCCGCGGACCGCACCGCGGTGCCGGGTGGTCCTCCGGACGATTCCCTGATTCCTTCATTCCCCAATGTTTTCACCATCCATGCCTGTTCCGCTGCCCATTCCGCCCGTGCTCGCCGACTTTTCCGACGGCTTGCGTTCGGTGTGGCATTTCCTGTCCTCCGGCGGGATTTTTATGGGTCTGATCGTCGTCTGTTCGATCATGGCGGTGGCCGCGATCATCGCGAAATTCAGTGATCTGCGGGAGACATCGGTGATGCCGGCGGCCACTGTGGACGTGCTGACCGCACTGGCCACCGGCCGCGAGCTGAGCGACACGCGCATTCACGGCACCCTGCAGTCGGACCCCTCGCCCCTGGGCACGGTGGCGCGGGCGGCCCTGCTGGTTCCGCATCGCAGCAAGGAGGAGGCGATGGCCTCGGCGCAGACGGTGGCGCGCGAGGAGATCATCCGGTTGGAGCGCGGGGTGCCGTTGCTGGAGTCGATCATCGCGGCGGGACCGCTGCTCGGGTTGCTGGGGGCGGTGGTCGGGCTGACCCGGGTTTTCAAAGCGTTGCGGCCCGGGGTGACCGATCCTTCGCTCATTGCCGGCGGCATCGCCGAAGCCCTCAACACCACGATCGCCGGCCTCGTGGTTGCCATCCCGTGCGTTTTTTTCCACAGCCATTTTTCCCGGCGCATCGAGCACCTGGCTGCCCGCATGGAAGTCATGGTCGAACAGGCGTTGTCGGCCTGTTTCGCCGCCCCGCCGCCGCCGTCGTCGCCCTCCTGATCCCCCTGTTGCCGCCATGGCTTTTTACGTCAAAAAGCGACGCACCCCGGTCATTCCGATCGTGGCCCTGGTCGATATCCTCACCGTCCTGCTCATCTTCTTCGTCGTCACCACCACCTTCAAAAAGGAAGATCGCAACGCGCTGCTCCAGATCGCGCTGCCGCAGGCCAGCGCGCTCACCCCGAGCGTCGAAAACACCCCGCGCACCGCGCTCAGCGTCACCGCCTCCAGCGAGGTGTTTCTCGACGGGCAGGCGGTGGCGCTGGATGACCTGGCCACCGCCGTGCGCGCCTTCCGGACAACGCGACCGGCCGACCGGCTCGAACTCAAAGCGGACGAACAGGCGCCGCTCGGCACCCTGGTGAAAGTCTGGGACGCGCTGGCGGCCGCCGGCCTCAAGGTGAATACCGATGTCCCGACAAAAATCCTCCTCAATCCGGAATAACCGCCCCAAGGCATCGGGTGGCGTGCCCCCGGCGTATCACTTTTTTACTCCTCATCCTTCATCCTTCACCCTTTCCGCTCATGGTCCTGCCCATTGTCATTTATGGTGATCCCGTTCTGCGCGTCGATTGCCCTCCGGTCACCGAAGTGACCGATGAGATCCGCGCTCTGGCCAACGACATGGTGGAGACCATGCGCGATGCGGACGGGGTCGGGCTGGCCGCCCCGCAGGTCGGGGTGGCGTTGCAGTTGGCGGTCATTGATGTGGCGCATGCGCCCGAGTTGCAGACGTATTTCCGGGTGGACGGCCGGGACGCGGTGCTGGCGGACCACATGCCGCTGATTTTCATCAATCCGGAGATCACAGGGGGGCGGGCGCGGGAGGAATCCAGTGAAGGATGCTTGAGCTTTCCCGGATTGCGGTACCAGAT
>JALRGF010000191.1 GCA_023253495.1 Verrucomicrobiales bacterium | reverse complement strand
GGTGGGCGCGGGCAGCAGGTCGCCGGCCAGCTGCTCGATGGTAAATTCATCAAATGGCAGGTTGCGGTTGAACGCGCCGACCACCCAGTCGCGGTACGGCCACATCGAGCGCTCGTTGTCGAGGTGCAGGCCGTGGGTGTCGCCGTAGCGCGCGACATCCAGCCAGTGGCGCGCCATCTGCTCGCCGTAATGCGGCGAGGCGAGCAGGCGGTCGACCAGGCGTTCATAGGCGTCCGGCCGGGTGTCGGCGAGGAACGCGTCGATTTCCGCGACGGTCGGCGGCAGGCCGGTGAGGGCGAGGGTGACCCGGCGGACGAGTGTTTCGCGGTCGGCTTCGGGGGCGGCGGGCAGGTTATCGCGCTCAAGCCGCGCGTCGATGAAGGCGTCGATCGGGCTGGCGGCCTGACCGGCGCGCCCGCTATCCGGAACCGGTGGTTTGACCGGCGCCTCAAACGCCCAGTGGCGCTGGTAGCGGGCTCCCTGTTCGATCCACCGTCGCAGCGTATCCTTTTGTTCGGCGCTCAGCGATTTGTGCGCCTTGGGCGGCGGCATGACGTCGTCTTCGTCCGTGGAAAGAATCCGCCGCCACACCTCGCTGCCCGACGGATCACCCGGCTTGATCGGCAGCACGCCGTCGTCGGTGGCCACCAGGGCACCGCCCGGACCATCCGGCACATCGAGCCGCAGCCCGGCCTCCCGCGTCTTCGCGTCAAACCCATGGCAGGCGAAACAATTGTCAGAAAGGATCGGCCGGATGTCCCGATTGAACTGGAGCACCGGTTCCTCAGCGCTGGCAACCTGCGGACAGGCGGCCGCGAGCGCCGCGGACAAGACAACGTAGGGCAATCGGGGACTCATGGGTAGAATGAAATGGTGGGCACTCTAAGACGGCCCGCGCCGGGGGACAATCCCTAGAGGATACCCCGGGTGTCCCCGGTCGGGGGATGGTGATGAGACCACGCCGGCGGCGGACAGCCACCGGCGCGCCGGGCCGCGGCGCGCCGGATCCATGGCGCGATGCGGACACCTGTGCCAACTTGCCCAGTGACAGGCCGCGCTTCCTGCGCCCCGTTACGGGATGCAGTCCCCGGATCCGGGTCGCCGCGGTGCCGCGGCCGGCGCGGCCGACCCTGTTTCCGCCCGCATTTATTTCCATCCTGCCGTCCGCCGTGTCCCGTTCCCTTGTTGTTATTACAAGTGCCCTCGCGCTCGGCCTGGGGCTGTGGTGGCTGATTTCCTCCGGTGATCGAGGGGACACGCCGCTCGCGACTACTGTCCCGGCCCCGCCGCCTCCCCCGCCCGGCAACACAGAAGAGCAGGCGACCACGGCATTTCCGCCGGAGCTTGTTTTCTCCCGGGCTTTCTGGCGCCGGCCGGACCCCGCCGATCAGATCCGGCACGCCGAGCGCCGCGAGTGGTCCGATCCGGACGGGGTGACCCGATGGCAGTTTTTTCTCGCCGTCGATCCCGGCCCGGCCCTGTCCCAATGGCTGGCCACCAATCCGTTTTCCCTCGTCACCGTGACCACCCTGGAGCGCGACATCCCGGATCCTCCGGAATGGTTTCCGAACCCCGGCACCGCCACGGGCGCGACCCTCCAGCAATCCGCTTCGGGAAATCTCGTCGTGATCACCACTTCCGGCGGCGGCACTGTTTTTGTCACCGACCACGGCCGCGGATTCAGCCGGCCGGTCACCGCGCCCGCCCCCGACGGGGGTCGGCCGACGCGCAAACCGCAATGACGCCGCCGCGGCCGCGGCACCACCACCGGGCCGCCGCCTCCCGTCCCGAGCCGCCGGCCTCAGCCCGCCGCGGCCACGGCCGCCTCCACACTGGCGCCCCCGTGCACGATGGCATGGAGCTTGCGGGCCATGGCGGCCGGCTGGGGGTGGGCCCAGACGTTGCGCCCGATGGCCACGCCGGCGGCCCCGGCGTCGATCGCCTCCCGCACATCCTGCAGAAAGGCGCGCTCGTCATGGGTCGGCGCTCCTCCGAGCACGACGACCGGCACCATCGCCGCGGCGACGATCTCGGCGAAGGCGGCCTGGTTTCCCGGGTACGCGGTTTTGACGACGTCCGCTCCCAGTTCGGCGGCCGCGCGCACGGCGAACCCGATGGCATCCGGCGTGTAGTCGGCGGTCCGGCCGATGCCGAACGGCAGGGATTCGAGAATGACCGGGATGCCGGCCGCGTGACACTCGCTGATCAGGGCCGCCGCTTCCGCGAACAGCCGGTCCTCCTCCTCGTGATGCACGTACAGCATGTTCATCACCGCGTGCGCGCCGAGCCGCCGCGCCTCCTCCACCCCGTACACCTGATAGCTGCCGCGGTTCGGGTTGTCGCCATGCGCCGGTTTGTACACGTCCGTCCGGAAACAGATCCCGCGCCCGCCCGCCGCCGCACCCGCCGCGCGGATGCCGCCGTAGTTGAGCACGTAGCCGTCATACCACGGGTTTACCGACTCCAGCAGCCCGGGCAGATCCCGCAGTCCCGGAACAGGGATGGCCGTGCCATGATCCACCGGCAGGATCAGGGTGCGCTCTTTTCCATCCGCGGAGCGCCGGAAAAATCGGGCGAGGTTCGTGGCAATTGTGGACATGGGCCGAATCTGACACGAGGCCGCCGCCGATGCAATCCGCGCTCCCTGAGGATATCCACCCGCGCTCCGACGCACCCCGAGACGTCCCGCCATTCCCCGCTTCATTCCGCCATGGCGGGGCCGCCCGCCTGCCGGTACAGATGGTGGCGATCAATGTAGGCCGCCACCGCCGGCGCCACCAGTCCGTCGAGTGACCGCCCGGCGCGGACCGCCGCGCGTACGGCTGTCGACGAGGCCGGGTGACGCAGGTTAATGGTCTCGTGGCGGAACCCGGGCCGCGGGACCACCGGTTCCGATTCCCGGGGAAAGACGAGAAACGTGAGCCGCGCGGCCAGGATGTCCGGGCGGGCCCAGGTGTGCAGAGCGGACCACTGGTCGGCGCCGAGCAGCCAGCAAAGGTCGGTACCGGGTCCGGCGAGCGCGGCGAAATGCTCCGCGGTCTGCCACGAGTACGACGGTGCGGCCCGTTCGATTTCCCACCCGCTGATCTCAGCCCACGGGGCATCGGCCACGGCCAGCCGGAGCATGGCGAGGCGGTCGGCGGCGGAGGCGGGCGGGTCGCAGTCCTGTTTGTGCGGCGACCGCCATGCCGGGATGAAGATGACTTTTTGCACGGCGCAGCGGTCGACGGCGGCGGCGGCGAGGGTGGTGTGGCCGAGGTGCACCGGGTCAAACGACCCGCCGAACAGACAGAGGCGGCGGGGCCGGCGGGACGGAGGAATGGGCGGCGAGCTCTGCATTGACTTCGGGCAGGAGAACAGCGTAATTGGTATCTCCCGTCCACGTCCACCTGACTTTTCCCATGAAGCCATTGATCTTCCCCCTCGCATTGAGTTTGGGCCTGCTGACGGTCCTGGCGCGCGCCCAGGAGGAGGGAGCTGCGGCTCCAGCCGCCGGAACGCCGACCGCCGCACCGAAGCAGGAAGAGGATCCGACCCTCGCCCGACTTGAAAGCCTGCCGGCGGACCAGCAGGAAAAAGTGAAGAAAGCCATTGGCGAGGCGTCGTCGTTCGTCAGCGGCATCCGCCTGCAGGAGGCGCTGCAGCGGCTCTCCGAAGTTGAGACGGTCGTCCCCGACCTTTTCATGGTGCAGAACCTGAAAGGAGCCGTGTTCACCAAAATGCGGATCTTCGCCAAGGCCCGCGAATCGTTCCAGAAGGCCCGCGAGCTGCACCCGAAAAGCTTCCACCCGACCTTCAATCTGGCGGAAATCGAATTTGTCGAGGCCGCCGACAAAGCCCGGGCCGGTGACGCCACGGCCGCCGCCCAGTTCGCCTCGGCCCAGAAGCTCTTTCAGGGGCTGAACCTCAGCCGGACCGATGACGCCACCCGCCGGCTCGTCGAGTTCAAGATTGTCATCTGCCAGCTCAAACAGGGAAAAACGGCGGAAGCCGAAGCCGCGGCCAAGGCATTCAGCTATATCGATGACGAGCCCGTCTACTACATGAGCCACGCCGCCGTCGCCTTCCACAAGGATGACAAGGCGGCCGCCCAGGAATGGATCGATTCGGCCAACCGCATCTATTCCCAGCAGCAGATGAGCGTCTACATGGACAGCTTCATCGAGGTCGGCTGGGTGGAAACCTTGAGCCTCTGATGCCGGCGCGCTTCGGATCCGGTGGCCCGGTCGCGGACCGCCCCCTGCCATGAGCCATCACCCCCTGCAGGAGGCGGTGCTCGAGGCCAACCGGCGGGTGGTGGCCGCCGGCCTCGTCCGGCTCACCTGGGGCAACGTCAGCGGGCTGGACGCGGCCCGCGGGATTTTTTACATCAAACCGAGCGGGGTTGATTATGCCGTGCTGCGCGCGGCTGACATGGTGGGTGTGCGGGTCGCTGATGGCGCGGTCGTCGAAGGCAGCCTGCGGCCGTCCTCGGACACCCCGACGCACGCCGCCTTGTATCGGGCGTGGGGCGCGCTCGGGGTGCACGGGATCTGCCATACCCACAGTGTGAAGGCGACCGCCTGGGCGCAGGCCGGCCGGCCGCTGCCGTGCCTGGGCACGACGCATGCGGATCATTTCCACGGGACGGTGCCGGTCTGCCGGGCGCTGACCGTGGCGGAAGTGGAGACTGATTACGAGGGGCTGACGGGTGCGGCCATCATTGATCATTTCCGGGCGCACGGTCTGGAGCCGGTGGCCATGCCGGCCGTGCTGCAAGCCGGGCACGCCCCGTTCACCTGGGGAGCGAGCCCGGACCAGGCGGTCGACAATGCCATCGCCCTCGAGACGTGTGCCGGCATGGCGCTCGACACGCTGGCCCTGCGGGCCGACGCCCCCGTGCTTCCGGCCCATCTCCTCGAAAAACATCATGCGCGCAAACACGGACCCGGAGCGTATTACGGCCAGAAGCACTGAGCGATGAAAGCATGGACCATCCGGCAGAGCCGGCGGCTGTACCGGTTGCTGCGGCACCCGCGGTACCGTCGCGGCAGCCGGCTGCACGACTGGGTGGCGCGGCATGTGTTCGACCGCGAACTGTGGATGGCTGACGAACGCCGGGTGGCCAACGGGGTGGCGGCCGGCTTGTTCATCTGCATGCTGCCGATCCCGCTCCAGATGTTTCTCGGGGTGGCCGTCGCCATCCGGTTCCGCTGGAACATTCCGAGTGCCGCGCTCGCCTGCTGGGTGACCTCGCCGCTCACCTGGCCGGTCACTTATCTGCCGGCATTTCTGCTCGGCATCCGGCTGACCGGTGCCGACCCGCACCTGCTCGCGGAGCTGGGCACGTTCAACCTCGATGCATTTTTTTCCCATGCCGCCGCTCATTCGCGGGAGCTGACTGCTGCCGTGGTCGTCGGCTGTCTGGCCGTGGGCACCGCCCTCGCGGCCCTCGGCTACGCGACCGCCCGCATCGTCTACCTTTTCCGCAAACCTCCGCGCTGCCGGCGCCCCCGCCCGGCCGCGTCTTGACGGGAACGCTCTGCGCCCTTCACTCGGGGGCCGCGGTTGCGGGTCGCGGATCGTTTTCCCGGCACCGAGCCACCATCATCATTCACCACCCGTTATGGCCTACCTCAACGAAAACTATCTGAAGCTCAAAGCCGGCTACCTGTTTCCGGAAATCGGGCGCCGCGTCTCGGCCTTCACGGCTGCGCAGCCGGAGGCGGCCCGGCGGCTGATCCGCTGCGGGATCGGCGATGTGACCGAGGCGCTGCCGGCGGCCAGCCGCGCCGCCATGCATGCCGCGGTCGACGAGCTCGGTGACCGCACCACCTTCAAAGGGTATGGTCCGGAGCAGGGGTATGATTTTCTGCGTACGGCCATTGCCGAGAACATGTTCCGGGCGCGCGGGCTGGAGGTGGCCGACGATGAGATTTTTGTCTCCGACGGCTCGAAGTGCGACACCGGCAACATCCTGGACATCTTCGGGACCGGCAACCGCCTCGGTATCCCGGATCCGGTGTATCCGGTCTATGTGGACACCAACGTGATGGCCGGCAACACCGGCGAGGCGGACGCGGCGGGAGCCTACGCCGGCATCGGTTACCTCCCCTGCCACGAGGGCAACGGCTTCATGCCCGATGTGCCCGCCGCGGGGGAACCGCCCCTTGACCTGATCTACCTTTGTTCGCCGAACAACCCGACCGGTGCGGCGGTGACCCGGGAGAAGCTGCAGGCGTGGGTCGAGTACGCGCTCCGGCACGGTTCGGTCATCCTGTTTGATGCCGCCTATGAAGCGTTCATCACTGATCCGGCCATCCCGAGGTCGATTTATGAAATCCCCGGAGGCCGCGAGTGCGCCATTGAGTTCCGCAGTTTTTCAAAACATGGCGGATTCACCGGTGTGCGCTGCGCGTTCACCGTGGTGCCGAAATCCCTGATGGCCGGCACCCGGGACGGCCGGAAACTGCCGCTGCACCCGCTCTGGTCGCGCCGCATGACGACGAAGTTCAACGGGGCCAGCTACATCGTGCAGCGCGGGGCTGCCGCTCTCTTCTCCGAGGCCGGCAAAGCCGAGGTTGCCACTCTCATTGATCACTACCTGGGCAACGCTGCCGTGCTGCGCGAGGCCGCCCGCGACGCCGGCCTGACCAGCTTTGGCGGCACCGATGCGCCGTACATCTGGGTCAAAACCCCCGGTGGACTCGGCAGCTGGGAGTTTTTCGACGTCATGCTCAACAAGCTCAATGTCGTCGTCACCCCCGGCGCCGGTTTCGGGGCTGCCGGCGAAGGGTTTTTCCGCATCAGTGCTTTCAACAGCCGCGCCAATGCCATCGAGGTCGGCCGCCGTCTGCGCGAAGAATTGTGAGCGCCGTGAATAGCCGGGGGTCCCGGGCGTCTGAGGTGGGCCTTCCCGCTTCCGAGGATCCCGCCATGAAACCCCTGCTGCCCGTCGCCCTGCTGCCCGTCGCCCTGCTGGCCGTTGCCGGTCTGCTCGTCTCCTGTGACCGGCCGCGGCCAGCCGCGTCCGACGTTCCGGACTCTCCGTCGGTCGTCCGGGCGGACGACGTCGAGCGCGCCCGACTGGAGGCGGAAATTGCCGAACTTCGGGAGCGCGAACGCGAGACCGCGGCCCGACTTCTCGAGCAGCAGCAGGCGGCCCTCGACCGGGAACGCGCGGCCCTGCAACGCGAGCGGAAGGAATTCGAGCGCGCCCGCGAGGCGGCGGTGCCGCCTGCGGCGGCCGCGGTCACACCCCCGGCCGCCATCACTCCTGCGGTGGTGGTCGAGGCTCCCGCGGCGGAGCCCGTGGCGGAGCCGGACGCGACGGTTCCGGGTGAAGAGCCGGCGGCCGCGCGCGACTACCAGATGTTTTAC
>JALRGF010000181.1 GCA_023253495.1 Verrucomicrobiales bacterium | reverse complement strand
CCGAGCATGGCCTGGGAGTGGCCATCATGGACCGGTTGCGCAAGGCGGCCGGGCGCGGGTGAGGGCGGGAGGCGGCGGACGATCAGCCGCCCTCTGAGCACGGGTGCTCGTCTTTGGATCTAAAAATCCTCTCCAAAGTCCACAGAGTCTGATCGTGGGGTCCGGCATTCAGAGTTTGCCCTTCTGGCCAACGCCTTCAACGACTCCAGGTGAGCCGGCACCCGCTACCGGATCGGTGGGCCGGCGTCCGGTTTTGGCGTGTGGCACTCACGTCAGATCTCCAGTTCCAGCTGCCCCGGTTCGCGTCGACGGAACTGGGTGGTGACCACGTGCGGCCGCATCCCGTCGAATCCGAAGCGCCGTGACAGGGCGCGGAAGAGTTGTCCGATTTGGGCGGCGCGTTCCCCTTCGCCCGTCAGGCGCAGGCCGGGCCGTGAATCGCTGAGCCGTCCGCCGTGGGATTCGCGGATGCGGGCGAGGATGGTTTCCTTTTTTGCGGTCGACACGTGGCGCTCCAGCCATTCGGTAAAAACGTCGGCGACGGTGCCCTGGAGACGGACAAGGGAGTAGGTGGCGAATTGGGCGCCCGCGGCGCGGGCGGCTTCGAGGATCGGGGCGATTTCGCTGTCGTTCAGGCCGGGGATGACGGGGGCCAGCGACACGCCGACGGGGATGCCGGCGTCGGCCAGAGCACGGATGGCGCGCAGGCGCATGGCAGGGCCGGAAGCGCGCGGTTCCATCGCCGCGGCCAGATCGCGATCAAGGCTGGTGATCGAAATCAGCACCGCGCCGCACTGCCAGCGGGCGAGTTCGGCGAGCACGTCGACATCGCGGGTGACGAGGTGGTTTTTGGTGATGACGACGACCGGATTCCGGAACTCGGCCAGCACCTCGAGGCAGCCGCGGGTGATGCGGAGTGTGCGTTCGACAGGCTGGTAGCAATCCGTGACGCCACTCAGCGCCAGCTTGGTCGGCTGCCACGACTTTCGGCTCATTTCCGCCCTCAGAAGCTCGGGCGCCCGCGGTTTGACTATGATCTTCGTTTCGAAATCGACGCCCGAACTGAAGCCTAGAAACTGGTGAAATGTCCTCGCATAGCAATAACTGCAGCCATTTTCACACCCGCGGTACGGATTCAGACTCGCGTCAAAACTCAGGTCCGGGCTGTCGTTTTTGGTGATGAGCGTCTGGGTGTCGTCGACGAAAAACGCCGTTTTCGGCGCCGGCGGTTCCCAATCCGGATCGGTCCGGCGCATTTCTTCGACGGCCGCCGGGTCCTCCTCGACGTGGAATCGCTCGAACGGATTCGCTGGGTTGATGGCAGCCCCACGCTTCACGCCCACTGGTCGGTCGGGAGGGCGGATGCCTCAAGTTCGGCTTGGGGCGCGTCCGCCACGGGTGCGGACACAGGGGCGCACTCTGAAAGCGTGAATTGACAGCAATGCTGTCACTGCTGACATTGGCGAGGTGAGCAGGACTTTGACAATTCGAAACCTTGATGAGGGCGTGAAACACAAGCTCCGCCTCCGCGCGGCCAGCCATCAGCGTTCCATGGAAGCGGAAGCGCGGGAAATCCTCGCGACGGCCGTGGCGTCTGAGGAAGCCTCCGTGCCGTCCCGCAGCGCGCAGGAAAGGCGCAAGCGCATCGAGTCCGTCATCGGGATCTGGAAAAATGAAATGGGCGGCAAAACGACTGACGAAATCATGCAGGAACTCAGAGGTGATGACTGAAGCCTCCACCTTGGTCGACAGCAACGTCATTATCGACATCATCGGGCAGGATCCCATCTGGATGCCATGGTCGGTTGAGGCGCTGAACTCATGCGAATCCCCGTGGATCAACCCCTTGGTTTTTGCCGAACTGTGCTACGTCAAAAACTCCCCCGATGAGGTCGATGATCTGTTGGCCCGTCTCGCTATGGGCTACCGCGAGATTCCGAAAGACGCGCTCTTTCTCGCTGCGCAGGCCTACAGAATCTACCGCCAGCGCGGCGGCATCAAATCCGCGCCGCTTTCGGACTTCTTCGTCGGAGCCCACGCTGCCGTTCTCGGTGTCCCGATTCTCACCCGGGACGCCACCCGCTACCAAACCTATTTTCCCGGCGTCCCTCTGATCGCACCGTGAAATAATCCCCGTGCCCATCGCTTCGATACCGGAGATCCGCCAGGCCGTACCGCCCCGTCCCTTGCGTCGAGAGCACTGCCAGCGGGCTCCATCCGTGTGCTCTCCTGCCGAGGCGACTTCCACGACCAGGTGGTGGCCCGCGGAGACGCTGGGCACGCGGGGGATTCCTGGCGGATCGGTCCGGCGTTCGTTGGCTGGAAGGCAACGCCCTGCGCGGCGAGGCCATCGCCCCGGATCCTCCGATCCTTCCTCGCCCGCAGGCGATTATCCTTTGCAGGAGGTATCAGCTGTTTTTGAATCGGGGCCGCTTCGAGTTCCTGATCGGTAACCTTGTTGAAGTGAGTCCTCCACGCGCCCCCGAGGATGACGACGACGGCCGCCGAAGCGACCGTCGATATTAAGGGAGGGAAGCGACCGCGCCGGGCGTGATGCTTTACAACCCTTTGGCGGCGATGAATTTCACCAGGTCGACGCAGCGGTTGCTGTAGCCCCATTCGTTGTCGTACCAGCTGATCAGCTTGAAGAATTTGTCATTGAGTTCGATGCCCGAGCCGGCGTCGAAGATCGAGCTGTGGCTGTCGTGGATGAAGTCGGAGGAAACCACTTCGTCCTCGGTGTAGGCGAGGATGCCTTTGAGGTACGACTCACTGGCCTTTTTCATGGCGGCGCAGATTTCCTTGTAGGACGTGGCCTTGGTGGTTTTGACGGTCAGGTCGACGACTGAGACCGTCGGGGTGGGGACGCGGAACGACATGCCGGTCAGTTTGCCTTTGACCTCGGGGATGGCGAGGCCGACGGCCTTGGCGGCGCCGGTGCCGGACGGGATGATGTTGATGGCGGCGCTGCGGCCACCCTTCCAGTCCTTCTTGCTCGGGCCGTCGACGGTTTTCTGGGTGGCGGTGTAGCTGTGGACGGTGGTCATCAGGCCTTCGTCCACGCCGAAACCTTCTTTGAGGAGGACGTGCACGATGGGGGCGAGGCAGTTGGTGGTGCAGCTGGCGTTGGAGATGATGAGGTGGGCGGCCGGGTCGTATTTCTCGTGGTTGACGCCGACGACCACGGTGATGTCCTCGTTTTTGCCGGGGGCCGAGATGATGACTTTTTTGGCGCCGGCGGTCAGGTGGCCTTTGGCTTTTTCGCCTTCGGTGAAGAGGCCGGTGGATTCGATGACGATGTCCACGCCCAGTGCCTTCCACGGCAGGGCGGCCGGGCCTTCCTTGACGGCGAGGCACTTGATTTCGTGGCCGTCGACGACCAGCACGTCGTCCTCGGCGACCTCCGGCGAGGATTTTTTGGAATAGACCTCTTCGCGGGCGCGGCCCTGGGTGGAGTCGTATTTCACCAGGTAGGCCAGGTTGTCGGCGGGCACCAGGTCATTGACGGCGACCACATCGATCTCCTTGCCGAGGAGACCCTGGTCACAGATGGCGCGAAAAACCAGGCGACCGATGCGCCCGAACCCGTTGATGCCGACTTTGATGGCCATAAGCGTGTGCTGCGTTGAAGGATGATGACTGCGGGACGAACAAGCAGGATCAATGCCGCTCCCCGTCCCCCGGAGCCGCAAAGGTGGCAAATAGACCGAGGCCCGGGGTCCGTCAATCGGTGATTGCCGGCGGACTCACTTCAGCCCGCGGATCCATGATTCGAGGAGCGGCAGGACCGGCGGGGTGGCGGGGGAGGCGCAGGCGGGGGGCATGCGCATCGGGTCGCCGGGAGGTTTTTTGAGGCGGATGACGAGCATGGATTTTTCCGGGTGGCCGGGCACGACGGCCATGGCCCCGGGCACGCCGAGGTCGCCGGAAAGCAGCGGTCCGTTGATGAGTTGCTGGCGGGCGAGCGGGGTGGTGGCGCGGGCGTCGTAGAGGCCGCGGCCGATGCCGCCGGGGCGGTGGCAGGCCGAGCAGTTGACGTCGAGGAACGACCGGATTTTCTCCTCGGCGGCGGCCTTGGGGTGGTCGAGGGGAATCAACCGGTTGCGCAGCGGGGGGCTGGTGATGTGGGCGGAGAGCGGAGAGTCCGGGTGGAGGTTGGGCGGGCGCAGTTCGGCGTCGTAGCCGGGCAGGACGACCGGCAGGGTGAGCTGGGTGGTGGGTTCGGGGAACGACCAGGGGAAGTTATTGACGGTGGCGGAGCCCTTCCTCGTGCGCCACGGCCTCCTGGCGAGGACGCCCCGGGGGCGCGTGGCAACGGCGGCCGCCTACGCCCACCTGGGAGTCCCGCCTCCGCCGGGCACCTGGGCCGGCCAGGGACTCCTGGGGTTCCCCGACGCCACCGGTCACGCCTCACCGGGTGCCTCCGGCTAGGCTCATGGCCCAGTGCGCCGCCTGCGGCGCTGGGAGCCTGTGAGGGGT
>JALRGF010000158.1 GCA_023253495.1 Verrucomicrobiales bacterium | reverse complement strand
GTCTGGTCACGGGTGGGGGCCGGGTGGGCGCGCCACCAGTTGGCGAGGATGGAGGCGGTCACGTTCATGATCGGGCCGAAGACGATGGGGGCGAGCCCGAGGGTGGCGACCTTGCCGAGTTTGGTGGCGAGTCCGGCGGCGAGTCCGGAATTCTGCATGCCGACCTCGATGGCGATGGTGCGGCAGGTGACGGGGTCCAGGCGCAGCAGCCGGCAGACGCCGTAGCCGAGGGCGTAGCCGGCGGTGCAGTGGAGAAAGCAGGCCAGCACGAGGAGTGGTCCGACCTCGAGGATTTTGTCGCGGCCGGGGGCGACGGTGACCACGGTGATGACGAAGATGCCGGCCATGGAGAGTGGGGGCATGAGACGTTCCAGCGATTTCCAGCGGTGGAAGACGAAGTGGTGGAAGGCGAGGCCGGCGACGACCGGGAGGAGGACAATCTGCGTCATGTCCCACATCATGACCGGGACATTGATGGCCACCATTTCACCGGCGAGAACCTTCATGAGCACGGGCGTGAGGACGGGGGAGATCAGGGTGGCGAGGGCCGTCATGGTGACCGACATGGCGACGTCGGCTTTGGCGATGAAGGACATGACATTGGAGGCGAGCCCGCTCGGGGAGACTCCGACGAGGATGAGGCCGGCGGCGATGGCGGGAGGAAGGCCCACCGAATGGGCGAGGGTGAAGCCCAGCAGCGGCATGACGGTGAACTGGCAGGCGAGTCCGATGAGCACGCCACCGGGCATCTTGAGGACGCGGGCGAAGTCAGCGACACTGAGCGTCGTCCCCATGGCGAACATGATGAGCTGCAGGAGCGGGATGATGAGGACGGTCAGCTTGGTGCCGCCGAGGCCGAAGAACCAGTCGGGGAAGGCGATCAGGGAGGAGTGGAAAGTCATGCCGAGAGCCACGCCGGCGATGATCCAGACGGTAAAGGCCATTTCCCGCCATCGGCCGCGGGCGGTGCCGGCGGCCAGGGCCAGACAGACGGCGGCTCCGGCGAGGAGCGGCGGGGCCGATGAGCGGAAGCCCGAGAAGAACGCAAGGACGAACGCGATCGCGAGGAGGCAACCCGCGGCAAGGAGTAAGCGGTGGAGCCGGGACGATGGAATGGTCATGCGACGGGGGCGGGCGGGCCGGGCGAGGGAGGTCACTCCGGTGGCAGATCTAGGCGCAGGACACCGTAGGGCGTCAGTTCCGGCGAAAGTGGGAGCGAGACCGTGGCGGTTTCGCCGGTGAGCCGGCGGACGCCGACCGGCGTGTCCAGACCGCGGAGGGACGGGGTCAGGCGTTGGCCGGTGAGGTTGGCGACCAGGGCGCACCGGAGCCCCGGTTTTTCGAGGACGATGGCGACGGCCCGGAGCGGGTCCGACGAGTCGATCTGCCGGACCGTGCCGCCGGCGAACTCGCCGAGGTGGGCCAGCAGGTGATAGACAGGGAACCGCTGGCCGGGCTGCGAGGGGAAGCCGGCGGGTCGACCTTTGGTCGTGTCGGCGTCGGCATCGATGACACCATTCCAGCCCACGGTTTCGAAGCAGGTTACGCTGTCGGTGCCCGCTGCAGCCAGGTATTTCACGCTGCCCAGCGTCCAGGCTGCGGTGAATGGGGTGCCTTGTCGCTCGTCGACCTGGGTCGGGAATGGTCCGGCGGGCGGGCCGCCGGGAGGGTCTTCGCCGTCAACGAACTGCGGTCGGAGGGTGACCGGACCAATGGCCAGCGGGCGGGCCCCGGCGAATTCGCGCGCGGTGGCGACGGCGTCGGCCTGGATCTCGAGGGTCTCGACCATGGACGGAATGTCGAAGGCGTGGATCTGCGGGTTGATGGCGAAGCCGACCACCTGGATGGCCGCGTCCTCCGGGCGGGCGCGGTTCAGATCGACGAAGTTGGTCGTCTGGGTGACGCCGAGCAATGCGTCGCCAACGACCGAGGCGAGCCGGGCCCGTGCCGTCTGGAAGTGGGCCGGATCCCCGCCGGTGACCAGCCAGCGCGACACCGGCGGCTGGCTTTCCCTGACCACGTCCAGCAGATTGTTGAAAGCAGGTGTCTTGCCGAGGTTGAGACCAACGTGCAGGGAAACGCCGAGGGCCCTGGCCTGTCCGGCGGCGCGGCGCAAGCTGTCGGCGAAGCCGTCGCGGGAGAGGGCCAGGTCCACGCGCAGGTGGTCGAGGTGCAGCGCCCTGAGTTGGTTGATCTGGGAATCGGTGAGGTCCTTCACCTCGCCTGACACCTGCAGCCCGAGACGCGGGAGGGCGGAGCGCTGGTCGCTGAGGGTGAGCACGACGGGGGTGTCCGCCTCCGGCCGGCGGGCGGCCGGGAGGTCGCCGGCCAGGCTGACCTTGATCTTCTGGGAGATTTTCGTGCCCTTGGCGATTTCGACCGGGTAGGGGATTTCCAGCGGGGTGCAGTACGTCTTGAACGAGGCGTCGGTCCAGTTCCGCTGGTCTTCCATTTCAAAGACCTCGCCTTCGAAGTCCACGCGGGCCTGAAGGCCGGGCGCGAGATCGTGGGTGATCGCGCGGAGGTTTTTCGCCGGCTGGTGCGGGGAGATTGAGCGCGGGAAGCTTCCTGGTGAGCGGGCGCCATCGGCGGTTTCGATGATCCACGGCTGGCCGGCGGCCGAAGGACCGTGCAGCACGCAGAAACCGATGCGGTTGCGCTTGAAGGTCGACAGCGCCTCGCCGTCGAACGAGAATTCGACGACGCCCGCCGCGTTGCCCGTCAGGGTGCCCTTCCAGAGGAAATCAAGATCCCCCTGGGTGCAGCGCACATCAAAAGTCACGCGGAAGCTGTCGTCGCGGGCGTCGACCACCAGGTTGGAGACCACGGGGGCGACGGTCGCCCAGTTGTGGTCGCGCACGGGCGCGTTGATACCGCGGAGCACCTCATGCGGACCGGCGCGCAGGTAGCGGAGAAAGGCGTGCTCGGTGTCGAAGGACAGGGTGAGCGGACCGGCGCGCAGAGGGACCGGGTCCGCGCCGCGGGCGGCGGGCGCCATGGCGGCGAGGGCGGGCGCCACGAGAAGCGGCAGGTACGTTTTCATGGCGGCGGCGGGTGAATCAGAACCAGAGGTGTGGTTTGACGTCGCGACCGAGATCGGTCAGCGCCTGCTGCAGGCTGCGGATGAGCAGACCGGCGTCGGATCCGAGGGCGATCATCCCGAACCCCTGATCCTGGCGCCGACGGGCGTCCTCAAGGCTGGTGGCGACGACGCCGGTGGCGATGCCCCGGGCGGCCGCTTTTTGCCGCAGGTTGAGGTTGAGCTGCGCGACGTCTCCGCCCTCCCACTCGCCGAGGTGGCCGAAGGTGGCCGACATGTCCGCGGGTCCGAGGAAGATCGCCTCCAGGCCGTCGATGGCGAGAATGGCGTCGATGTCCTCGGCTGCCTCGCGGGTCTCGATCATGGGGATGATCAGAGTTTCCTCGTTGGCGATGCGCAGATAGTCCTTGAAGCCGAGGCCCCATTTGACCGCGCGCTCGCCGCCCAGGCCACGGGTGCCGCGCGGGGTGTAGCGGCCGTAGCGGAACCCGCGTTCGACGTCGGCGGCCCAGCGCGGCAGCGGCAGGATCACACCGTGCGCCCCCATGTCGAGGGCGCGTTTGATGCAGTCCTCGCGGATGTCGGGGACGCGGAGGATGATGCTGGTGCCGGTCTCGCGCACCACCCGGATGTGATCCATGGCGTCCTTGTAGTCGAGGTGCCCGTGTTCCATGTCGACGACGACCCAGTCGATGTTGAGGGCGACGGCGATCTCGGTGATGCTGGCGCATTCCATGGTGACCCAGAGGCCGAGGGTGCCCTGGTTGGATCGCAGTTTGCGGCGGAGCGGGTTAAGAGGCATGGTCGTAATGTGGTTCGGGGGCGGAGTTGAGGCGGTCGGGGTCGGTCAGGCGAGGATTTCCGTGACCACTCTTCCGGCGACGTCGGTCAGGCGGAACGGGCGGCCGTGGTGCTCGAAGGTGAGGCGTTCGTGATCCAGTCCGAGCAGGTGCAGCATGGTGGCATGGAGGTCGTTGATGTGGACCTTGCCGTCGACGGCGTGGTAGCCGAAATCGTCGGTGGTGCCGTGGGTGATGCCGCCTTTGACGCCGCCTCCGGCCATCCACATGGAGAACCCGTGCTGGTTGTGCTCCCGGCCGTCACCGTTCTGGGCGTGCGGGGTGCGACCGAATTCGCCGCCCCAGAGGACCAGCGTGTCCTCGAGCAGCCCGCGGGATTTCAGGTCGCTGAGCAGGCCGGCGACCGGCTTGTCGCACTGGGCGCAGAGGTTTTTCAGGCCGCCGGCGATGCCGCTGTGGTGGTCCCATCCGTCGAGGGTGACCTGGACGAAGCGCACGCCGGCCTCGGCGAGGCGGCGGGCGAGCAGGCATTGGCGGCCGAACTGGTCGGTCGGGGCCTGGCCGATGCCGTAGAGGTCGAAGGTGGCCTTGGATTCGTTGGCGAGGTCGACGAGGCGCGGGGTTTCCGTTTGCATGCGGAAGGCGAGTTCGAATGATTCGATGACGCCTTCCATCTGCTGGTCGGAGTGCAGGCGGTCCAGCTGCCGGCGGTTCATCGACTGGACGAGGTCGAGCCGGCGCCGCTGGACTTCCCTGGGGAGGCGGGGGTCGTTGAGGTTGCGGATGGGGGCCTGATCCGGCGTGAGGCCGACGTCCTGGATGGCGGTGCCCTGGTGGATGGCGGGGAGGAAGGCGCTGCTGAAATTGCGTTCTCCCTCGCCGGGGAGGATGGTGACGTAGGAGGGAAGCTGCTGGTTTTCGGTGCCGAGGCCGTAGGAGAGCCATGATCCCATGGAGGGCACGACGTCGAAGAGGTTGCCGGTGTGGAGCTGGCGGATGGCGACCGGGTGGTTCGGGCTGTCGGCCTGCATGGCGCGGAGGAGACAGAGGTTATCGGCGTGGCGGCCGGTCAGGGGCAGGAGGTCCGAGAGGAAGAGGCCGGAGGCGCCGTGGTGGCTGAAGCCGGAGACGGGACCGAGGAGGCGGGTGGCCTCGAGGCCGACGGTGGCCTCGGTGCTGGGCAGGCTGTAGGGCAGGGCTTCTCCCGATCCCCGGGCCAGCCGCGGTTTGTAATCGAAGAGGTCCATGTGGGAAGGCCCGCCTTTCATGAAGAGGAAGATGACGCGCCGGGCCCTTGGCGGGAAATGCGGCGGTCTGGTGGCCAGCGGGGAGTCTGTCGCGGGAGGGGGCTGTCCGGCCAGCCCCTGCTGCTGGAGGAGGGCGTGAAGGGCGAGCGAGCCGAATCCGCAGGCGGAAGTGCGGAGGAAACGGCGGCGGGAAACGGGGCCGGGCGCGACGGGCGATCTCATGGTGAGTCCGAGGGGGTTGGCGGAGTTATTCGCGGAAGAGGAAAGCGTTGGATCCGAGGACCGCGTGGCAGAGTTCGACCCAGGCTTCCGCGCGGGGGTTGGCGGCGGCGGTGGCGGACGCGGAGGTGAGGTCCCGGGTGCACTCGTCGAGGAAGGCTGTGGCGGTGGCGGCGGCCTCGGGGTCTGGCGGGCGGTTGACGGCGAGGAGGTAGAGGCGGCGGAGGCGGGCGGCTTCGTCTTCCGGCTCCTCTCTGGCGAGGCGCTCGGCGAGGTGGCGCGCCTGGGTTTTCACGAAGGGGGAATTCATGAGAAAGAGCGCCTGGGTGGCCACGGTGGTTTCCGGCCGGGCACCGGTGATTTCGTTGGGGTGGGGGAAATCGAAGGTGCTGAGGAGCTCGAGCTCACCCTGCGGCCGCTCGCGTTTCATGGGGAGGTAGATGGTGCGCCGACGGGAGACGGATTCCGGTACCTTGCCGCCCCAGGTGGCCGGATTCACGTTGCCGCCGGCGCCGGCGATATTGCCCGGCAGTTCCAGGCCGAGGCTGGGTCCGCCGCGGCTTGGATCGAGCTGGCCGCTGACGGCGAGCATGGCGTCGCGGATCGATTCGGCGGCGAGCCGCCGGCGGGGCATCTGCCAGAGCAGTCGGTTGTCGGGGTCGGCGGCGGCGGCGGAGGGGTTCGGGGTGGAGGCCATCTGGTAGGCGCGGGTGGTGACCAGGCGGCGGACGGATTTTTTGAGTGACCAGCGGTCTTCTCCGTGCAGGCGGAGGGCGAGGAAGTCGAGCAACTCCGGATGGCTTGGTTTTTCGCCGTGCACGCCGAAGTAATCGACCGAGCGCACCAGCCCTTTGCCGAAGAGGTGATGCCAGAGGCGGTTGGCGAGGACGCGCGGGGTGAGCGGGTTTTCCGGGTCGGTGAGCCATCGGGCGAGCTGCAGGCGGCCGCTGGTGCCGGCGGGGATGGGGTGATTGGCCGAGGCTGGCACGGCGGTGAGGAACCCGCGCGGAACGATGGTGCCGGGGGTGAGGAAGCTGCCGCGTTTGTAGATCGGGCCGTCGGCGGGGGAATCGACATCGTGCACGGCGAGGGCGAGCTCCGGGGCGTTGAGGGCGTCGAGACGGGCGATTTCGGTGGCGACGGCCGCGAGTTCCTGCTGGACGGCGAGGGCCCGGGCGAGGGCTTGTTGCTGGGCTTCGCCGGCGGGTTTGACGGCGGCGAGGGTGGTGCTGTCGCCGCTGAAGAACTGGACGGCGAAGTTGCCGCCGCCGAGGTCGACCGCGTGGGAGTGGCTGATGCCTGATCCCTCCCATCCGGGGATGGTGGCGCCGGCGAAGACGGTCAGCCGGGTGTCGGCCTGCTCGCCACGGGTCGTGCCGGGGGTAAGTGCGTGGAAGTCTTCGGAGAAGAGGCGATCCGGGCCGGCGCGGATGACGAGGTCGTCGATGGCCCCGCCGAAGCGGCCGCTGGCGGGGGTGGCGCTGGTGAGGCGGAGGCGCACATCGCCGGAGCCGTCGCCGGTGTAGCTGAAGGCCGAGGCTTTCAGTTGTTGGGCGTCGTTTGTTCCCGTCCATGGGCCGGGCTGGTGGCGGTGGCTGGCGAGCACGCTGCCATCGGGGCGGAGGATATCGATCAGCAGGCCGTCTCCGGCGGTGGTTTTCTGCTCGGCATTGGCCCAGACGCTGGGTGCGGCCGCGAAGGCGACCTCGTAAAGGCGGCCGTTTTCATTGGCTGGCACTCCCTGCTGCAGGGTGAGACCGTTGGCGTTGGTGGCGCCGGGAAGGGAGCGGATGAGCGAGGAGAGTTCGGTCTGGAGGGCCTGACGCCGCGAGGCCGCCTGCTCCAGTGACTGGCGCCGCCGCTCGAGTTCTCCCGGGGCGGTTTCCAGCGGTGGCAGCGGGACATGGGTAATGGCGCTCCAGACGCCGGGGCCGTCGTAGCGGGTGGTGCGGGTGCTGTGGAAAACCCCCGCCAAGGCGTAATAATCGGAAATGGGAACCGGGTCGAATTTGTGGTCGTGGCAGCGCGCGCAGGAGAGCGTCTGCCCGAGAAAAGTGCGCCCGATGCGGTCGATCTGATGGTCGACCACGTCGGCGTCGAGCTGTCCCTTGATGTAATTCTGGAGAGTCCACGGGCCGATGGCGAGGTATCCGGTGGCGATGATCTGTTCGCGGCGTTCCGCGGGGGTGGCGGAGGGCAGGAGGTCACCGGCGATCTGTTCATGAACGAACTGGTCCAGCGGTTTGTCCGCGTTGAGGGAGGCGATGACATAGTCGCGGTAGCGCCAGGCGTCACGGATCAGCACATCACCCTGGATGTCGGCAAGGTCGGCGTAGCAGGACAGGTCGAACCAGTGGCGGGCCCAGTGGTCGCCGAAGGCCGGGGAGGCGAGCAGACGGTCGACCACGCGCGGGTAGGCGTCGGCGGCGGTGTCTTCGAGGAAGGCTTTGATTTCCTCCGGGGTCGGCGGCAGTCCGGTCAGGTCGAACGTCACCCGTCGCAGCAGCGTGTGGCGGTCGGCGTCGGGGGCGGGGGCGAGTCCGGCCCGTTCCAGGCTGGCGAGGAGGAAGGCGTCGACTTCGTGGCGCGGCCATTCCGGGGTGCGGACGACGGGCACGGCAGGTTCACGGATCGGCTGGAGCGCCCAGAGGCTGTCGGAGGCATGATCACCGCGGGCGGCTTCCGCCGCGCTTCCGCTGGAGCGGGTGGCCAGCATCACGGCCAGCAGGCAGATCCCGGAAAGGATTGGAAGTCGGGCGTTCACCGGAGCGGATGGGGGCGGGGAGACGGGAATCAGGGGAGCTCGCCGGAAGACGACCACATGTTCTTGAGCAGCGAGTCACGGGCCATTCCGGTGTGCTCACTCATGCGGCGGCGCACCTTTTCGACATCGCCGGAATGCAGCGCTTCGAAGAGCTCGAGGTGCGCATTGACGGTCAGTTCCTTGCGTCGCGGGCTCCACGGAATCTGCACCAGGTGCGGCTTGAGCAGCCCCAGCAGCGAGCGCAGCATGGTGGTGAGCACCGGGTTGCCGGCGAGTTCGGCGATGGCGAGGTGAAAACGCATGTCGGCGTCATAATGGGCCAGGCGGGCCTCGGTGGAGGCGTCCTCATCCAGGGGTTCCGCGGCGGCCAGAGTCGCCGCCAGCGCCTCCCGGATCGGAAGCAGATCCTCCAGCCGGCGCCGGCGCGCAGCCGTGGTGGCGCATTCAACCTCGATCAGCTGGCGGGCGTCCAGCAGATGAAAAAGACTCGCGTCCGCCTGCATCAAGGCGTTGTCCATGGTGTCAGTCAGAGCGCCGACCAGTGAGGCGAAATTGACCGACTGGACGAAGGCGCCGCTGCGCGGAAGAATGCGGATCATGCCCATCGTCTGCAGCTGGATGAGCGCATCGCGCACCGCACTGCCGGTAACCTCAAACCGCTCGGCCAGCGCTCGGATCGGCGGCAGCCGGTCACCCACCGCGAGGCGGTCGGTCTGGATGTACCGGATCAGAGTGCGCACCAGATCCTGCTGGTGCGGCGCTTCGGGAAGTGCAAGGGACGGCGGCATGGGTCTTGTGAGTGATGGAAAAAAAGGGTGCGGTGGGGGCGGGTAGCTCAAATTGATAATCAGTGCGCAATCACCATCGGCGACTCCGGATTCTCCCGCAAGTGAAATCTTTGGTGGGGAAGCCCGGAGGTTGAGGCGATGGCGGGTGCAGGGCGGATTGGCCAACTGATTATCAAATGCGGCGCGCGGGGGGTAGCGGCTTTTGGGGCGGCGCGGTGTGGGGCGGGTGTGGCGGGGGGGCCTAGGGTTTGGGGACGGCGCGGAGGCGGACGAAGCGACGGGAGTCGGGGAGGTGTGGGGGGACGGGGCGCGGGTCGCGCCGGACCACGGTGACGACCGAGTGGTGGTCGGGGGCGGACGTATGGATGAGGAGAGTTTCGAGCGGGGACCAGGCGGCGAGGTCCTCCGAGGTTTCGGTGATGAACTCGAGGTCGAGGGCGGCGGCGCGCTGGGGGTGGGTGATTTCGAGGAATTCTCCGTTGAGGGTGACGAATGGCTGG
>JALRGF010000143.1 GCA_023253495.1 Verrucomicrobiales bacterium | reverse complement strand
CCGGTCTCCGCCAGGTATTCCGCCCGCGGGTTCTCCAGATCCGGGCGCACCTGGAGATAGCGCGGGTTCTTGGTCGGCACACCGTCGACCAGCCGCGGGTTCGCCGTGCACACGAACCAGTCGGGCGACGGCGCCGCCGCCACCGAACGTATCAGGTCCTGCATCGGCGCCGTAAACTGACCGAAACGCACCGCATCCTCCAGCATCTCAGCCGCGAGCGCCCGCGGCAGCGGTTCGTAGTTGGAAAAAAACTGCCCGGGCTTCGCAAAATCCGCCTCGGCCTGCCGGTCATACCCGCGGATCACAGCGTCATCCGGCCGCTGAAACAAACGGTATTCACAATTCGCGGCGAACTTGTACGCCGGCGCCTGCAGCCGCGGGTGCAATCCGCTCAGCCGCCGTGACGGCACCACCGTCGACGCCGTAATATCATCTTCGCGCGGCAATTTCACCGCCGGCGCAAAATCCTTGCGCAGGCTGAAGGTGCGCCACGACCCGTCCTCGTTAAATCCCACCCGCAGATACCGCGTGTACAGCTTCTGGTTGCGGAACTTCAGCTCGACTCCCGGACGGCCGTCGATCCAATCGACCGAAAACCGCCGCGCCCAGTCGTCGCCCCACTCGGGGCGGTATCGCCGCTTGATCACGAGCACGAGGTCGCGCACATGCCGCGGAAAGGATTCGAGCCACGCATTGTAGGTGTCGGTGAAAGCGACCGACGGCGTGAGCAGGCGGACCACCGAACCGAAACTGCGCTCGGGCGAGAGCAGCGGGCGGCTCGGCCGGCGCGGTTGGCGCGGGTTTCGGAAACGGTCGCCGAAATCAAATTCCATGATCCGGCGGGCCGCGGCCATGTCCTCCGCGATGGCCCCGATGACGACCGGTCCGGTGATCATGGCGTCGGCCAGCGCCTTGCTGATCTCGCTTTTGCCCCCGCCGGAGACCGTGCAGGGTTTGTGGCAGAAGGTGCCTTCGGCCTGGGTGCCGACCAGCCGCCAGCGCTGCCCTTTCATCGACTGCACCATTTCCACTTTGTAGCCGCTCGGGTAGACGTAGGTATGCCCGGCCAGCAGCTTGATCGTGCGTTCGGCGCCGGCCGCGTCGCTCCAGGTGATCCGCAGGCGACGCAGCGAAAGGCGCGCGGTTTCCGGCAGATAGACGATGTCCGGCCAGCGCGCATCGACCCCGTGGCCCTCGGGCTGAAGGACCATCGCCGCACCGAGCGCGGCCACCAGGTCCGCCCATGTGTGGTCGGCCGCCCGCTCATCGAGCGCAAAGCTCTCCCCATGATCAAAGCTCGGAAACACCAGCGCCCCGCCGGCATGCTCCTCCTCACACTGGCCCAGCAGGTTGGCGGCAAACGAGATCTGGGTCTTCACCTCCTTTTTGCAGTACCCGTAATAACTGTCGGCAATCAGTGTCACCATCACCCCGCGGGCGTCGCGACACGCGACCTTGAACGCCGACCCGCCATTGTAGAGATCTTCCTCCCGCTCCCAGCACATCCCGTCCGCCCGCTGACGGTCCGTCGCCTCCCCCACATGCGGCAACCCCAGGTCTTTTTTCCGCATCGTGATGAGGTGCGGCGCCAGAATCACGCACCCGGTGTGGCCGCTCCAGCCGCCGGCGTCCAGCCGCGCATCGTTCTCCGGCAGAAACGGGTCGCCGGCATTGCCGAAAATGCTTTCGACAAAATCCAGGTTCGACACCAGCACGCCAGGCGCGAAAAACCGGATTTCCATCGTCTGCCGGCGCAGCACCCCGGGAACTTCCGGACGCACCAGCGGCCGCAACAACAAGGACACAAACGTGCGCGCCCGCTCGGCCGGCGGCAGGTGCGAGGTGTACGGGAGCGTGAGCAGGTCGTCGGGCGGGGTCAGCGCCGCCTTCAACAGACCGGCAAACGCCCGCCGCGGCACCGCCTTCTTGTCCGCCGGGATCGGCAGCCCGCCCTCGACGATATGGAACACGCCTTCGGTCGTCCGGCGGTCTTTGGCCGGGTTGTGGCAGACGCCCTGTCGCACCCGGTAACTCGACAGGATCGACGACACAAACGTGTCGCGCCCGTGCGGCAACGACAGCTCGCGGGCCAGTCCATGGCGCTCGAGGCCCAGCGACCCGGCCGGCACCATCGGCTCGCCCGGCGCAAAAATCCCCTCGGCCGCCTCCCCGAGATACCCGGCCAGAAACCCGCTGATCGCTTCATCCACCGGACTCAACGAATCACCCAGCAGCCGCATCTTCTCCTCGACATGCGCCAGCAGCGACCGCCCGAAATCCAGCAACGGCGAATCACCAGCCTCCGGCGGCAAGGCAAATCCGCGCGCCGCCAGCTTCAAATTCACCAGATCCGGCGAGCGGGAAGGCTCCGCTTCCGCATTCGCCGTCTCCGCGCGGAATCCGATCGTTTGCTCCAAGGGGCGTGGCGTCATGCCACCCGCCCCCAGCAGGTTCCATGCTCATCCCGCCGCCGATCCTCACCAAAATCCACGCCGCGGGACACCGGCCATCCGCCCGCCTTCCCGCCAACCCGCCTTCACCCCACCCGCCTACGCGGCGTCCCACGTCTCGCGGATAAGCCGATACCCTTCGGTATACACTTCTTCCGGCGAAGAAAAGAAGTCGCGCCACACCCGCGTCGCCGCCGCCAGGTCCGGCAACGAACCGCCGAACGCCTCAATCGTCAGCCACTTGTCATACCCGAGACCCTTGAGCTTGCGGATTGCCTCGCGGCACGGCGCATGTCCGCGCCCCGGCGTGCCCCGGTCGTTTTCCGAAATGTGAATGTGATTGAGCTTCCCGCTCGCAAACACCGTGTCGATCGCCCCCAACGGATCCTTCTCCTCGATATTCGCATGGAACGTGTCGTACATCGTGCCGAAGGCCGGATGGCCAACCCGCTTCACGTACGCCGCCGCCTGCTCCATCGTGTTCAACAGGTGCGACTCAAACCGGTTCAACGCCTCGATCCCGCACCGGATCCCGGCCGCCTCCGCCACCGGCGCAATCGCCCGGTGCACCCCGGCCGCATGCTCCAGCTCGGTCTCCGTCGGGTATTTCCCGGTGAACTGACCCAGCACCTGGTAGTACGGCCCGCACAACGTCTGCACCCCGGCCTGGTGCGCGCAGTCGATCACTTTCTTCAAATGATCAATCGCCCCCTGGCGGTGCGCCGCCTCCGGCGAAATCGCATTGTGCGCCTCGTCCGGCAATACCGTGACCGCCGTGCACTCGAGCCCGTTGTCCTTCAACACCCGGCCGACCGCCGCAAAATGCGCCGGATCACTGGCATCAAAAATGGGAATCTCCACCCCGTCATACCCCACCGCCTTCAGCTTGGAGAACAACGGGTACAGGTCCTCGGTCACGTGACCAGTCCAGAGCAACAGATTGAAGCCGATTTTCATAAGAACCCGCACTAAAGCGCGCCCGCCCTCCCTTGGCAATACCGAACACCCCCCGGGGCCCAGCCACGCCGAACACCTCCCGGGGGGTCGCGGGTCAACAGACCCACACACCCCCCACACCCACACCTCGGATCCCCCAGCCAGCAGAACAGATCACACCACCGCTCTACACCCCACCCCACGCTTCCCGCTTGCCCCGCCCCCACCCCCGATCTATAAACCCCCACCTCCACGCCGGCCAGCTTAGCTCAGGGGTAGAGCAACGGTTTTGTAAACCGTCGGTCGTCGGTTCAAATCCGACAGCTGGCTCCAGATGCAAAACGAAAAACCCCTGATCAAAACAGGGTTACGTAAAATTTCTGATTGGCAGCTTCCAGCAAGTGGCACCGACACAGAGCCGCCTTGGGTGGCAGTCAGTGGCAGCAAAGTGGCCATACGGTCCCAAGCCGTAAACCCGCGTCTCCTCGCACGGAAGCGCCACCGCCGCTCCACCTGCGAGCTGCCGGATCAGCTGCTGAAGCGTGCTCTTCCCGCATTACGGTGTTTTTACCAAACAACCCCTCCGACAACGTCAATGTCTGCTGGAAGGCGTTGCGCGTTCACTTTTTCGGATGGTGGGAGTGTGACGGGAGTGGACGTCTCCATGAAGGTGCAGGAAGTTGGCTTGCGGGACGGTCACCGACGCCGGCAGAGCGTCCCTTGGCCCGCGTGCCGCACCCACATTCCGCAGCAATCGGAACATCCGCACCCGCATCCCGGAGGGATGCCGGAACATAGCCGTGGGTCGCCGGCCCCGGTATCGGGGCACCGCCCCCCACCAAAGGACGGCGACCCACGGACTCCCGCGCCCACACCCGCATCCCGGCGGGATGCCAGAGGCCCGGATCTCGGACGTGCGCCCCACCTGCCCCACCACGCCCACCGCCACGCCCAAGAATATGACGAGACAAATGGGTGTCTTCGATTGCCGCCGGCGTCATCAATGAAGTCACTGCGGTGGTGTGCGCACGACAATGGAGGCGGTGGGGCCGTAGGCGGTGCCCATGGCATTGGTGGCAAAGGCGCGGAGATAGTAATGTGCGCCGGGGGCGAGTGCCTCAATGGTCACGTGGAACGCTCCCACCCCACCGTCAACGCTGACGGCGGATTCGGCTTCCAATCGTGGATCGATGCGCACCCCGTAAACCACCCCGCGGACGGTGACGGGGGCGCCATTGTCCCCGAGTACGGACGCTTCAGCGACCACGGAGCCGGCCGCTCCGACTTGCGATACGGTGAGCGGTCCGACCGATGGGACAAATCCCGGAGTCTGAAAACGGGATTCGAGACCATAAGAAATGCCGGACTCATTGGCGGCGAAAGACCTGAAGTAGTAGGTGGAACCAGGCTTCAGGTCACCGAGGGGAACCGTAAAGGCACCGGTTTCCAGAGGAGCGGAAACGAGGATTCCGGAATCGATATCCGGCAACGGATGGAGACCGTACACGATCCCGCAGTCGGTCAAAGTGCCACCCCGTTTGCTGGCCACGACTCCGTGAAGCAGCGCCGACTCATGCGAAATGGCATAGGCATCACCGGTGACGACTGACGGGGGCGAAGCTTCCAGGACCTGGAAATGCACCTGATTTGCCATGGTGCTGCCGGCGTCGTTGGTGGCCACCAGATGATAGACGGCCGAGTCGCTTCCCTTGACGTCGCTCAATTCCAGTCGGGAAGCAGTTGCGGAGGGGATCGGACTCCCATCGCGAAACCATTGGTACCCTGATGGAGGCGGGTAGGGAAGATCGGACAACTCGAGAGAGGCGGAAGATCCGGGGGAAGCTTCTGCAGGAGCCGGCTGGACCTTCAGGGGCTCGCTGGAAGCAAAAAGAGGGGCGCTCAAAGCCTCGATGCGCGTGGCGTAAAGGGGTATGCCCAGTCCGGGTTCGAGCAATGGCAGTTCGAGTTGGTACCGGTGATAGTCCGTCGGGACCCCTCCCTGGTCCGGGGCCATGGCCATGCCGAACGGGGAGGGAGTCCATTTGCGAAGGTCATTGCTGACTGAAGCGAGATACCGCACTTGGGAGCGGCCAAGCCAACTGAGGACCGAGGACTCCGGACCGACGGAGAAGTGAAAAGGTGCCGGGGTGGGGACCCGGGGATCGGTTCCGAAGACGAATTCCTCGATGTGTGTCAGAGAATCGTCATCGGCATCCTCCGTAAAGAGGCCAGGCCCACCGGAAAGGCCATGGCCTGAGAGCCAGGAGGAAAACACCGAAGGAAGAGGCGGACTTTGGGTCGCAAAAAACAATTGTGCGATCTGGCTGGAACTGAGTGCCCGATCATAACACCGGAGATCGTCCATGCGCGCCGTGAGTCTGGCGGAATACCGCAGTCCCCCATCAATCCACCAATGACGACCGAGGTAAAGGTCGTCGTCGGCAGCACCTTCCGGATACGGCAGTTCGCCGAGGAACTGACCCTGCTTGTAGATCTTCATCACTTGGTTTTCGGCCACGACCGCCCAATGCGTCCAATCGCCATTGAGGACCGCTTTTCCGGTGGCATCGACCGCCGCCGATCCGGGAGGCAGGGATTCCACGACCGCCGAGCCGTTCCCATAGTGGTCCTGTTGCCCCTCCAGTCCGCCCAGCCAGTAGTGCCCCAGAAGCTGTCGGGAGTCCGGTCCGTGACCCAGGGTGAGAAACGATTCACCGTGCCAGTGGCTGTAGGCTCTTTCCTTGATCCAGAGGGAAATCGTGAACGACGATCCCCTGCCGGCCAACGGTCGCGGGATGCGGATGAAGCCACCGGGGCCTCTGGAATCAACAGGCTCCCAATCGAAGGCAGGGGTGGCAAAACCCTTTCCGATGATTTCCACCACGCCTCCGCGCTTCTCATCGTCGATGAAACGAACGTCGCCGACAAGCTCGGCGTCGCGTGAGGGTCGGCACCTGTCAGAGGGATCGGAATCGAAGCCGTAGCAGGCAATGGTATCCTGCCAGGGACCGAAGGCGGAATCCCGAAGCCTCACCACGGCTGTCCGGCTTCTGAGGGCACCGTTGAGGGCGGCGACTTGCACCGTATATTCGCCCTGATGCCACGGTTGCAGGGCGGGGATTTCCAGACGGGATCCGTTTTTTCCTGACAGCGGCACTCCATTGCGAAACCACTGGTACGACGGGTCGGTGCCGTCGAAGAGCGACGCAAGCGCCTGGAGTTCCAGCGGACTTCCTGCGTCCACATGGGCATCCTGAGGATGCAGGATGAATTGGGAGTCACCCACACCGGAAGCGGTGAGACCGAGTGACTGTGCGGGCAGCGACTGTGCCGTGATGTGTATGGCCACGGATTTCCGTCCGCTGGTCAGCGGAGTGAAGGAGACCGAGAACGACCTCGATTCCCCCGGCGCCAGAGCGAAAGGCAGGGTGCCGGCCTGAACCGCGTACTCGACAGGGTTGGCGCCATCCGTGTCGATACGGATGCCCGAGACCTCATCCGCCCCCTGGTTCAGGAGAGTCAAACGTTTCCTGATCGCCGATCCGGGAGCGGCATGCCCGAAGGAGAGGGCGCTGCCGGGAGCGATCGTCTGGCCGAGGGGGTCGCTGAGCCGCAGCGATGGTGACAGGGCGCGGGCATAGAGGGGAATAACGGTCGTATCCTTGAAGATGGGAAATTCCAGAGGATTCGAGGTGGAGACAATATCTCCGGCCCATCCGACAAAGGCATAGCCTGAAGCGGGCTCCGCACGCAGGGCAACGGTGGAGGCGTGCGCATAGCGACCGTCGGGAGCGATGCCGGAGACGGTGCCGCGTGAGTCGGCCGCCAGGCTCAAAGTGTGCCTCTTGATAAAGCGGGCCGCGATGCGCTTGTGCGAGTTCATGATCACGGACAACGGATTATCGGTGCCGGATGCGTCCCCGGACCAACCCGCGAAGGCATAACCCTCGTCCGGAACGGCGAGGATCGCGGTCACTGTGTTCTGAGGAAAAACGCCCTCTCCCGTGACCACACCGCCCTCATCAGCGGCCAGCGTCAGGGAGAACGGAGGACCGCCCCAGAAACGGGCCACTGCGATCCTGGAGTTCGTTGTCGTATCGAAGTTCGCGGTCCCCGCGACGAGAATCCTCCCATCCGGCAGCAACTGCATCCCACGCGGATAGCTTGACAGGCCGATGATGTGTTCCGCATAGCCCGTTTGGTTGAAGGTCGTGTCGAAGGCGCCGTCGGACAGGAGCCGCCCAAGAACGATTCGACTCATTCCATCTCTTAAAACCTGAATAGCCGCCATCACTGAGCCGTCGTCCTGTGCGGCCAGGGCCACCACATTCTCCATGGGGCTTAAGTTGATGGTGCGCTTCCCGTCATGGGTGCCAAAGGACGGATCGAGGCTGCCTGACGGTGTCAGTTTGGCCATGGCGAGGTCTTGTTCACCGGGACCGGCGGGAGACGTTGTGGATCCCGCGATGACAATGCCGCCATCGGGGGCAAGGGTGCCGCAGGTGGCCAGAGCAAAGGTATTGCCGAATGCGGTGAAGACGACACCCTGGTCGCCAAAAGCCGGGTCGGGAGAACCGTCGGCTTCCAGCCGCACGGTGGCAAACCTGTATGTGGGGCTGCCGAAGGGAACCCTCTCAGCCGCCTGACCGATGGCAATAATTTTGCGGTCCGGCTGAATCAGCAATTGCTGACAGTTTGATACAAAGGTCCCGAGATACAGAATCTGGATGCCTGTTTCGTTGAAACTGGTGTCCAATGACCCGTTTTCATGGTAGCGGACGACCGCAAGCCCGTGTTGGCCGAGCGGTCCGAAAGCGAATCCCCCGGCAAGGATTTTCCCGTCCTCCTGCACGGCGATGGTATACGCCGAGGAGTATTCTCCCATCGATGTGGTCACGATGCCGTTGCTGCCGAAAGCGTCATCCAGACTGCCGTCCGGATGGTAGCGCACCAAGGTGAAGCCCGGGGCTCCCGTGCCGGCGGCGAGTATCTTGCCATCTTTCTGGATGATGAGAGCATCGGCATATCCGCTGCCATCGGAGTCATTGGGGAGGGGAGTGGTGAGCGTGCCTCCTTGGCCGAAACCGGAGTCAGGAGCGCCGTCCGGATGAAACCGGGCCAGGGACCAATAAACGTGCGTTTGAGAGTAGGTTTTGCCTGCGACGACGATTTTGCCATCCGCCTGGATGGCGACTGCTCCAGCGTCCCCACCACCGGTGAAGCCGGCGAGAGAGTAGCCGGATCGCGTTCCGAACGTGGTGTCCAGTTCTCCCGGCAGTGCGGCATACGCGTGCTGCAGGAAGAAGGACCAAGTGAGGACGCAGGCGAGAACGGGGAGGCGAAGCAACAGCCGGCGGAGGGTCTGGTGGCTGAGAACGGGACTGGATCGTTTCATGGGATCGGAGAAGTGGAGAGGGTGACTGCGAGGCGGGGCAATGGAGGGTCTGCGGAGCCGGCGCCGCACCCATGGGGACGTTGGTTGGTGCGGCACGACGCACATCCATCGCCCGGGGGGTGGGACAACCGCGGGGGGAGGCGGCCAAAAAAATCCGGAAAAAAACCAGCCTTTCCCGTCCGGAGCGTCGATTTTGCCCACGAAAACCCTCGGTGCAGGCCAACCGCCTTTGGCTCCGATGCCCAAAACGCGTCCGCTCGAATGGGAAAGAGTGGGCCGGCAGCGGCACACCAGCGTGCATTTCCTCAACGCCGGCATCCGACGGCCGTCGGTGTGGGAAGATCCATCGCCGTGAACCCGACGCTTCTTCCTTTGACCGTGCTGGCGGCGCTGCCGCTGGCGGCCGCCGATCCGCCCACGCCGATCCGGGTCAGGTGAGCATCGAGATCGGACGGGGGACGCTCGGACCGAAGAGAAAAAGGCCCGGTGTTTTTTTTATTTCCGAAAAAAACCCGCCCCCGCCCCCCGCGGATGTCCCACCCCCCGTGTCAGGATATCGCATGCCGCCGAATGTGTCTGAATCATCCCCCGGAAACCCCGGGGACCCGCCGCCCGCCGCCCTGACCGCTCTGCTCACCGAGATCAGAGCCATGCTCACTGAACTGGTGCAACGACAGCGCCATGACGCTGGCGGCGCCCGTCCACCCCGGACTTGTCATGCCCGCGGCCCGCGCCCGCGACGCCCGCGTGACCCCGCCGCCACGCCGCCGCCCGGTCCTGATTTACCGCCCGCTTCCTCCATTCCCTTCGCCTTTCCAACCTCAGGGCGACCGGATTCCGGCCGTGTCGCCTCCGAGGCCACCCCAACCCCGCCACCCCGCACCGGAACCACCAGAAACCGAAATCCCATGCTCCAACCAGACATCATCCCGCAATCCGAAGTCACCGTCGACCGCCTCGCCCGGCTCCTTGAACAGTCATTCTATCCGTTTGAGAGGCTCGAGGAAGAACGACTGGCCGTGGAGACCGACGGTCCGACCGTGCAAATCAGCCTGAACGAGGAGCATCACCTGCTGAAATTTCTGGCTGTGTACAGGTTCCGACCGGAGGCACCGGAAGAACGGAAACTTCCCTTTGTGAACCGCGTCAACAACGTCATTCTCGTGCGGTTTGTTGTGCCCGAGGAGGCACCGGAAGTGGTGGTCGCTGATTGCTACCTGCCCTACCACCAGGGAATTCCCGCGCACCAGGTGATCCATACGCTGCGGCTCTTTTCCCGGATTGTACCTGCGGCCATCGGCCAGTGTG
>JALRGF010000134.1 GCA_023253495.1 Verrucomicrobiales bacterium | reverse complement strand
CTCAAGGATCCAAAGACGCCGCTGTACGTTCGTGGTCGAGCAGCCGGCGTTTGCGATCCAGCCCGCCGCCGTAACCGGTGAGGGTACCATCGGCGCCGATGACGCGGTGACACGGCACGATAATCAGCACCGGGTTGCGTCCCGCGGCCAGTCCCACGGCACGGGCCGCACCGGGTTTGCCGAGCCGGGCGGCGACGGCAGCGTACGACCGGGTTTCGCTGAACGGAATGGCCGCGATGGCTGCCCAGACGGATTTCTGGAAATCCGTCCCCGGCGCCGCCACCGGCAGATCAAAGACCCGCCGCCCGCCGTCAAAATATTCCTGCACCTGCGCGATCACTTCACCAAAGGGCGCGTCCGCCCGCGTCCACGATGACCGTCCCGGGCCCGGCGGCCCGCTACCCGGCTCCGCAAATGACAGCCCCGTCAGCGCCGTGCCGTCGGAGGTCAGCAGCAGCTCTCCGACCGGGCTGGCCATCGTGGTGAAGAAGCGCGTCATGCGGTGTCGGGGCGTCGGCCACGGCAGGGGTCCGGCGTCGGTCTTCAGGGAGCGGCTTCCAGCGCTTCAACCGCGGCAAGCACGGCGGCAACGTCCATGTACGGTTCGACGCCGAGGTGGCGCCAGCGGAGGCGGCCGGCACCATCGAGCACAAAAACCCCGTGGATGGCGTCCCCCTGAAACTGGTCGATCACACCCCATGACGCGAAGGCGCTGCGCTCCGCGTCGGCAACCACCGGAAAAGCCAGCGGACGCCGCGCCGGGTCGGACTCGGGGGTGGCCAATGTTTGAGCCACGCCGTCCGGGCCATCGACGCTGACCGCCACGAGCCCGGCCCCGGCTTTCTCGAAGCGAGGCGCCATCGGGTCGAAGGCGCGCAGCTGCTCCATGCAGTGGCGGCATTCGTGGCCGAGGAAAAAGAGAACGACGACCGGGCGGCCGTTCTGGATGTCCGTCAGGCGGCGGGCGGTGCCGGTGGCGTCCGGCAGCGTCCAGACGGGCAGGGTGCCTGGCTCCGCGGCGGCCGGGGCCGGAGGTGGAGGCGGCAGCGGCGGCCAGTTGAGCGGGGCGGCCGCTTCGTCCTCGGGAAGCAACCGCTGTTGGGTGGCCTCGGCGATGCGCTTCAGCAGATCGCGCTCCGGACGGGCCTGCGGGTGGGTCTGGGCTGCCTGGCGGGCATGGTGCATGGCTTCGAGCGGCAGGTCGAGGGCGAGGGCGAGGCGGGCCGCGCGGGCTGGAGGCACATGCTGCAGCTGAGCGAAGCGGAGGCGGGCCTCGTCGCCCGCGCCCCGGGCGACTTCGTCGTGAAGCTGGAGTTCAAGTTCCAGCGCCTCCAAGGCGGGCCGTTCGGCCGGTGTGACGCCGGCCTGTCCGCGGCGCGCGTTTTCCACCAGCCGTCCGACCTCGCTGAGCCACGCCCGGGCCTCGGGTAGTCGCCCCTGCTCGAATCCGGCGAGGGCGCGGGCGTGGGCGAGGGCGAGTTGTTCGCGCAGCGGGGCTTTGGCGGAGAGGTCGGGTTGCGCGGCCACGCGGTCCCACGCCTCCAGGCGTATCCACGCGTCGACGCGGGTCGAGACCGGCACATCCTCCGGAAAATCGGCGCGCCCGGCCGCAGCCAGCGCGGCCACCCCGGCGGTCCGCATGTCCTCGACGAGGCGCCAGTCTCCCATGTCCGCCGGGTGGCGGGCGGCGGCGAGGGCGGCCGCAGAGGCGTACCAACCGGCCGCCTCTTCCAGCCGGCCGAGGCGCTCAAGCATGGCGCCCGCCGCCCGCCGCGCCCCGGGCGTGGCCGGCAGCGAGCGCAGCGCGGCCACCGCTTCCTCGGGATCCACCGTGAACCACACCGCATACGCCCGCGCCGGATGATCCGGGACCTCGGCCAGCAGCTCGCGCAACCGCAGCCGCGCCTCCGCCCGCAGGCCGGCCCGCAACAGACTGCGCACCAGCAGCGCGGTCATGGCGTGGCGGGCCTCGCCGGCTGGGGCGGCCCGCCACGCGTCACGCACCGTGCGCGCCCAGCGGCTTTCGGCCGTGCGCCGCGCCGGACCGCGCGTCCGGCACAGGGCGGCAAATTCCCCGACCACCGGCGCCCACGCCGCGGATACCC
>JALRGF010000067.1 GCA_023253495.1 Verrucomicrobiales bacterium | reverse complement strand
CCGAAGGCGAGCGGGCTTGCCGGGTCGACCCGCAGCGGCACCGCATCGTGGGCCGGCCCCAGGTAGTCACCGTCGCGCTTGTTCCAGTACTCGCGGGTGCCCATGGAGATGAACTGCGGCAGGTTGTCGTTCAGGCTGCCCAGGCCGTAATGGACCCAGGCGCCGAGCGTCGGAAACTCACCGTCGAGCATGTTGCGCCCGGTGTGAAACTGCGCCTGAGCCCCGTGGTTGCTGTCGGTGGTGTACATCGACCGCACGACGGCGAGGCGGTCGGCATGGCGCGCGATGTGCGGAAACCAGTCGCTGATTTCCATGCCGCACTGACCGTGTTTCCGGAAGCCGACCTGGAGCGGATACAGCGTGTTCCGCTGGTTGCCATTGGCGTCGGGCACGACGAGGCGCTCGAGCGCCAGCTTCGACGGATCCTGCACGCTGGCGAAGGGGGTCTCGGCAATCGTCTTGCCGGCAAACTGCGTCAGCATCGGCTTGGGATCAAAGCTCTCCATGTGACTCACCCCGCCATTCATGAAGAGCCAGATCACACTCTTCGCCTTCGGGCGGGAATGCGGCAGACCATCCGGCGGCCGCCACGTCGGCACGGCGACCGCACCGGCCTCCCGGTGCATCAACGCGCCGAGGGCCAGCCCGGTGAATCCGAGGCCGAGGTCCGCGAGAAACGCGCGGCGGGGCGTGCGGGGAAAGCGATGGGGCTTCATGAGAGATCAGCGCAGGGTGACAAAATCAGTGTGGTTGACCAGTGTGTGAATCAGCTGAGCCCGCGCCGCTTCCGGGTCAGCGGGATCAAGCCGGCGCCATCCGTCCAGCGCCCGCGCCGAAGCCGCCATTTCCGCATCCGACGGACGGATGGCCAGCAGCTCCAGCCACGCGCGCCGGATGAATGCCGCATCATCAGGCGGACCAGCGTCGCCCGGCCGCGGCGCCGACAGCCGCCCGGCAATCGTACGCACCGCATCCTGAACCAGCTGGCTGTTGGTCAGGGCCAGCGCCTGCTGGGGCACGACGCTCTGTTCGCGGCGGTAACATTCTTTCACCGCCGCCGCATCAAAGGTGGTCAGGAACAGGTTCCGGTCGTTGTTGGAATGATAGAAATACAGGCTGCGCCGCTTCGATTCCCCCTGCGCCCCGGGCGGAACCGGCGGCCCGCCCACCGTCGGATCCAGCGCGCCGCTGTGCGCCACAATCGCGTCGCGCACCAGCTCAGCCTCCAGCCGCACCGGCAGGCGGCGCCAGAGGTGACGGTTGTCGGGGTCACGGGCCGCGGCTTCCGCGCCGCCGGCCAGCGACGACGACAACCGGTACGTCCTTGAGGTCACGATGAGGCGGTGCAGGTGCTTCATGCTCCAGCCGTGCTCGACGAATTCCGCCGCCAGCCAATCGAGCAGCTCGGGATGTGTCGGCGCGGCCGCCTGGCGTCCGAAATCGAACATGGTGGCCACCAGCGGTGTGCCGAGGTGGCGGGCCCACAGGTGGTTGACGGCGACGCGCGCCGTCAGCGGGTTCCCGGGATCGGTGATCCACTCGGCGAGGGCGGTCCGGCGTCCGGTGCTCTGCGGCGGAAACGGCACGTCCGGGTCGTCGGTCGTCGAATCCCGGAACCGCGTCGGCGTCCAGCGCGCCCCCGCCAGCCCGGCCACCGCCGCCTCCGCCGGCACCGGGCGGGCGACTTCCTCCTCGGCCGTGGCGAGCGCGGCGCGGGCGTCGGCCACCGCCTTGGCGGCCTCCGCCTGTTTGTCCGGTGCTGCTTCGAAGGCGCCCGCTTCTTTTTCCGCCTCGGCATGGCGCGCTTCCGCCACCGCCGCCTCGCGCTGCGCCCGCACTGCCGCTTCCCGGAGCGCCGTGGCATCCGCCGATCCCGCCCAGAACGCGCGCAGCGCCGCACCGCGCGCTTCCAGGCTGCGCTGGCGCGCCCGCGCCCGCTCCACCGCCTGTTCCGCCACCCGCCGCTTCGCCTGCGCCCGCTCGACGGCCCGCCGCGCTCCCTCCAGTGTCGTCACCGGGCCGCCGCCGGCCGACGGTTCCTGCAGCGCCACCCCATCCGGCAGCGGAGCGACTGCAATCTCGTGAAAAACCGCCTGCGCATCAAAGGTGGTGAACTGGATCACGCCGTCGCGCCGCGGCACCGGTGAGCGCCACGCCACCACCAGCACCCCGTCAAAAAACACATTGATCAGGGAATCGCGCGCCTGGACCCGCAGCGTATGCTCGCGGCCGGTCCCGACCGCCTGCGCGCTGGCCGCGTCCGCCGGATACTCCCAGTCCGCACCGCGCCGCACCGAGGCCTGCACTTTCGGCCCGCCGGCAAACGCGCTGGCATACAACGAGACCTCGGTCTCCCCGGCCGCCGGCGGTTCCGCGGGGTCGCCCGCCGGCGCATCCAGACTGATACCCACACTCCGCCACTGGCTCCCGCCCAGCGTGGTGAATCGCAGCGTCACATCGACATCCCGGGCGACCGGCTCCAGCAGCCGCAGCACCGACCGCTCCGGGCCATCCCGTTTCTGCTCGAGCCGGCCGGGCGCGTGCCCCCACTCGCCGCCAAACGTCTTCCAGCGCCGCAGGTCAAGCGCCGCAAAGCTCTCGGTCAGCACCGGGCCCGCCGGCGCGGACGACGGCGGCCGCTCGCCTTCCGCCAGCCGTTCCGCCAATCGATTTTCCGCCTGGACCAGCTCCTGCGCCGCCGCCGGAAGCGCCGCTTCCGCCGCCTCGACCGCCCGCCGCGCCGCCGCCCCATGCGCCTCAATCACCCACGGCTGGCGCTCCGGCTGCCAGGCGACCGCCGGCAGCGCGACCGGCCGGACCGCCACCTCACGAAAAGCCAGCACCGCCGGCACCCCGGGAAGCAGGGGCGCACTTTTGTCCGGACGCGATTCCTCGCCGCGCACAAAACGCCACGTCGGCTCCTCCGGCCAGCCGTCATACACCCGCGGCACCCCGTCGCGTTCGAAGTCACTCTCGCCCGGCACCATGTCCAGCCGCACATGATACGGCTCGAAGAACGCGCGCATCCGGTAGTAGTCCTTCTGGTCGACCGGATCATACTTGTGATCGTGGCACTTCGCGCAGTTCATGGTCAGCCCGAGGAACCCCTTGCCCACATGCTCGACGGTTTCCTCCATCCATTGGTTCCGGTTGAAGAGGAAATAATGACGCGCCAGATAACCGGTCGCCCGCAGCTTCGACAGGTCCCCCGGCGCCAGCTCGTCCGCCGCCAGCATCAGCCGGACCATTTCCGCGTACGACAGATCGGCATTCAACGACTCGATGATCCAGTCGCGCCAGTGCCAGATATGCTTCTGGCTGTTGCGCAGCTGGTCGCCCAGCCCCCACCAGTCGCTGTACCGCCACACATCCATCCAATGCCGCGCCCAGCGCTCGCCGTGCCGAGGATCAGCCAGCAGGCGGTCCACCGTCGGTTCATACCACGAATCGTCCGGAGCCGCGACCACCGCCGCCACTTCCTCCGCCCCCGGCGGCAGGCCGATCAGATCGAAATACAACCGCCGCAGCAGCACCTCGGGCGGCGCTTCCGGCTGCGGCGCGAGGCCGTGCGCCGCATGCTGCCTGGCCACCAAGGTGTCTATCGGATGCCGCCCCCACTCCCCATCAACCTCCGGCACCAGCGGACGCTTCACCGGCCGGAAAGCCCAGTGGTCGCGGGGGTCGGCTTCCGGTGCCTCGTCCACCGGTCCCACCGCCCCCGCCGCAATCCAGCGGCGCAGCACTTCGACTTCCGCCGGCTTGAACAATTCCCCCTCATGCTCCGGCGGCATCCGGTCGTCCGGATCCGCCGTGGCCACCCGCTGCACCAGCAGGCTGCCCGCCGCCTCGCCCGCCACCACCGCCGGCCCGCTCTCGCCGCCCTGAAGAATCGACGCCGCGGTGTCCAGCCGCAACCCGCCCTCCTGCTTCAACGACCCATGGCACGCATAACACCGCGCCTGCAACAGCGGCTTCACATCGCGAAGGTACTCAACCTCCGCACCAACACGGCTGGCCGCCGCCAGGGACACGACCGGAACCGCCAGGAATACAATCAGCTTTGCCATCAGCACGGGGACGAAAATATACCAAATTATCCTGCCACCGTCTCCCCTACCCCTCAACCTGCTTCAGACGTCCGGGCGGCTCCCACCCGGTGGCGCTCAAACCCTCCCGGGGCGGAGCTCAGTCCTTGCCAGCCGGAGGTTCCCGCCACCGGACTCCCCGAGCCACCCGGGGAACGATTCTTTGGTGCAGGTGAGAACGCTCCACCGGACCAGACAACGAAGGCGGGTCTCTCCGGTGACCGCCCGCGTCCCCAATGCCTCAGACGCCTTTGTGGAGATGGCGTCCGGGAAAGGTCAGTTCGGCGATGCCGGATTTGTCCAGGCCACCCAGTCCCTCGGCGACCATTTTTTCGTACTGCGCCGCGGTGGCGGCGGCCAGCGGCAGGGCCAGCCCCTTGGCCCGGGCCAGAGCCAGGGCGATATTGCTGTCCTTGGCGGCGTGTTCGGCGCTGAACCAGCAATCGTGCTCGCGCGCCTGCATGTCCCCGCCGTCGGTTTCCAGCACCCGGCTGTTCGCACCGGTCTGCGAAAACACTTCGCGGATCAGGTTGAGGTCGAGACCGA
>JALRGF010000684.1 GCA_023253495.1 Verrucomicrobiales bacterium | reverse complement strand
GCTGGCTGTTGGCGGTGACGGAGACGAGCGCGGCACCGTCCGGAAGATCGGGCGTCAGCTGGGCGTCGATGGCCTGCGTGCTGGAGAAATCGAGTCCTTCGCCGATGGCCAGTTCGGTCCGGAAGATGGTGGGGGCGAATTCCAGCGTCATGCTGCCGGGAGCGGAAACCGCGGCGATCGGATACGACTTGGCGGCCTGCCCGCTGTACGAGGCGTTCCCGATGGTCCGGAAGCCGATGTTGGCGAAGTTGTTCATCGCCGTCTGCACGCCGCTGAGCGTGTAGCGCCGGTCCGCCGTGCGGTAGATGGTGCCGACCTCGAGCGGCTCGCCCTCGGCCAGCCAGATGTTGAGCACCGGCTGGATGCCTGCGGCGACCTGGGGCGGTGTAACCAAATTCCGGCTGTCGTAGGTGGCGCCGATGGTCCGGAAGTACGGGAGGCCGGTGACGGCCGTGAGGGCGGCGTCGGGCAGGCCGACGGCGCTGACGTCCAACTTGAAGCGGAACTTCTTTTCCCACAGCCAGAAGACCCGGCGGTAGCTGGACATGGCACCCTGCTCGGCGGGGTCGATGTTGTGGGTGGTGCCGGTGGTGGTGTCGAGCGGGTTGAAATGGAAGCCCGGCAGCAGGGTGGCGGCGATCTGGGCGCCCGTGGCGGCCTCGGGAACGACCGACTGAAATCCGGTGGTCGCGAAGGCGATATTCCTTCCTTCCGAGGATGGGGTCGTGAACGTTACGAGGGCGAGCTGGTCACGCGCGAGGGCATGCAGCTTGGTGGGCGGCAGCGCCTGCCTGGACACGCCCGCGTCATTCGAGGAATAGGTGAGCACGGGCCGGCCTGACGCTTCGCCTGTTTCGTAGGCGCGCAGTTCCACGATGTGATCCGCGGCGTCGAGATGCAGTGATGCTTCGAAATTTGTGGAGTCAGCCTGCGCGCCATCCGGGCCGGCCGTCCGGCGGCCATCGATGAACAACTGGACGCCATCGCCGCCGCTGACCTGGAAGGTGTAGACGCCCGCCCGGTCGATGCGCAGCCGTGACCTCAGCGTCCATCCGTAATAGCCGGCCGCGCTGGCCGCGGGCACGGCGGTCGTGGCCGGGAAGGTAAAGCCTTGCTGGATGGCGCTGGATTGCACCGGGAAAGCGAGGGTGTCCGCCACGCTGGCGGGGAAGGTGGTTCCCACGCGCCGCTCAATCTGCACACCCGCCAGATCGGCGGCGGGCAGGGTGTCGAACGGGATCTCAAGGCCCAGGGCGGGATTCCCCGGGCCGACAAGCACCGTGGAAAGTCCCGTGCGGACCTGATCCACGCCGAGTGCTGTTCGCCACACCCGCAGGTTGTTGATGCCGCCGGCGAAAAAGCCGTCCGCTGTGCCGGGGCCGGTGGCGCGGGCTCCCACCGTGACCGTCTCGCTGCTCCCGGAAAAGGCCAGCGCCTGGTTGCCCGAGGCCACCACCTTGCCGTCGCGGTAGAGGGTGACCGTGTTGGCGGCCTTGTCGTTGACGGCCGCCCAGTGGTGCCAGCTGTCGTCGGTCAGGGCGGCCGGGGCGGCGACCGTCGTTCCGTTGTTGCTCACGAAAAACGCATTGGCCGCGGTGAATCCCGCGCGGATCTGCCCCCCGAAAGCTGAGGAGGAACCCAGCGAGACCGCGTGCTGGTCGGCGTTCATCTTGAGCGGATCGCGACGGGCCCAGAACTCGATGGTGAAGGACCCATCGCCGCCGATCAGACCGGTGCCCGCGGCATCGGAGCGCAGGTGGTCGCCGGTGCCTGAGAGTTGCAGGAAGCGCTCGGGTGCCACGGGGGCGTTCTCGATGACGTAGCCGCGCGGCTGGAATTCGATGTCCAGACCGGTGCCGGTCCCCCGGATCTCGGAATAGACCGTCGAGGTGAAGTTGTAGTTCAGCGGACGGAAGTTGCGGCCGAGCGTCGGCTGGTTCACCGGATCGGTGACCGAGGAGGCTGAGAGCCCCTCGATCGACTCCGTGCCCGTATTGACTTCCGCGAGGTACTCGAGTTCCCACTGCCAGTTGACCACCGCATCCTCGGTGAGTGTGAAGGTGGCGTTGTTTGGCAGGGCCTGCTGGCCAATGGAGGCGCCGACGCGCCTCGCGCGGAAGGCCGCCTGAATCCTCATCTCCTCCTCGGTTCCGGACAGGGATTTCCCGTAGCGATCGAGGTAAACGTAGTCGGGCGCGCTGAACGTGACCGGTTCCCCGGTATGGTAGGTGTGGCGTCCGACCGGCGGCGTCATCGACTCATGGCTGACCTTGCTGGTGACGTCGAGCGTCACGTAGGTGTTCGCGGCGATCGAGATGTCGCGGATCCGGTGGGCCTGGTTGAATCCGCCGGTGCGGGCCGCGAAGGCGATGTGCCATCCCTCGGCCCGCGCGGGAACGAAGGGGACGGCCACATCGGTGAGAATCCGGTAGCCATTCCACGTGACATTGACCACCCCGCCCCCGTTCTCGAGGTCGCCCGAGATATCGACCTGGACGGGCACCCATGAGTTTCCCGTCGTCAGCGACATGGAGTCGCCGGCAGTGTCCTCGACGACGGGGTAGGCAGGAAACCGGTTGTTCTGGCGCTGGCCGAGGAAGGAGATTCCGGACTTCCAGACCGAGTCGTAAAGGACTTCCACCGCCGGTCCGGTGTCGGGTCCTCCCTCGTCGTAGGTGTCAAAGGTCACCGCCAGGCCCTTGGCGGCCCCGTTGTCACCGAACTGGGTAGCGGTGGAGAGGTCGGGTCCGAAGTTGAAGCTGAAACCATCGGCTGGCGGGACGCTGCCTCCTTCGGTCTGCACCCGAAACTTGACCACCATCTGGCTCACCTTCTGCCGCGGGGGGATGGACTTGATGATCAGGCTTCCTTTCTGGGCATTGGTTGCGGAAGTCAGTTCCACCGCGGAACCCTGCACGGTGGCACTGCCACCCCGATCCACTTCGCCGCTGTTGATGTCGTCGGGAATGCGCACGTCTTTCGAGAACAATGCGCCCGGGAGGCTGAGCGGCTCGGAGCGGTCCGGCTGAAAGCTGAGGCGCTGCAGGGTGATCCTGACGGAGCCGTTGCCGGGATTGGCCCCGCTGGTTCTGACGGTCGTAGTGGCTTGGATGTTCGGATTGAGTGGATAACCGGTGTCCGGTCGCGCCTCGGTTTCCCGGTTATCCTCGGGAATCCAGGATCCGCCACCGGCACCGCCATTGCCCGGCTGGGGGCCGCCCCCGCCGCCGCTGTAGCCACCGCCACCCCCCCCGCCGCCATCGTTGGACGTGCCGGCCCCGCCACCCTGCCCGCCGCCGCCCCACCCGCCGGCCCCACCGTGGGTGTATGGGCTCTCTGTCATGTTGCCGCCAGAGTTGCCGTTGAGATAGGACTGTCCACCCCAGGAAATGATCGGATCGGGCGGCCCCGGGCCATCGTAGTGCGTGCCACCATCCGAGAAAAAGCCACCGCCACCCGCCCCGCCCCATTTGCTCGAATTGGTGCCGAGGGTGCCGCCATTTCCATTACTGCCATTGAAGGTGGCGTTCCAATTGTCCGCCCTGCCGCCATCGCCATTGTATCCGGATGCCCCGCCGCCGCCCCCGGCGATGACGAGGCGCGTGGCGGAGTCCTTGATGACGACGGACGAACTGCCGCCGCCACCCCCGCCGCTGGGATTGTTGCCGTTCATGCTCCCCTTGGTTCCCAATCCGCCAACCCCGATTTGCAGGGTCAGCCCTTTTTCCAGACGGACGGAGGTGTGGATGACGGCTCCTTTGCCGCCCGGATGACTGCCGTCGCCAGCCGCTCCCCCCTCCGCGCCGCTGACCTCCAGCAGATACCAACCGGTGTCCGGGACCTGCCACTCCGAGAACTGGCCCACGGGAAAAGTCTGCGGGCTTTGAGCGACGGCGGATGCCTGGACCAGCAGGCCCGCGAGCAGGGTCATCAGCGCGTGTTTCATGCGGGGAGCAAAGCAGGGGACGGGTGCGGCGCGTCCGGTCCGGGTGGTGGCGGAAAAGGGATTCATGGCAAACAACGAGGGGCGCGGTTACTGCAGGGTGGCGGCCGTGGTGATGCGGCGCAGGGAGATGCTCCCCTTGGAGACGATGTCCTGCCGGGCGAGACCGCGGGTGGTTTCCTCGTAGGTTCCGGTGAGGATGGTCGGATCGGGCGCGTCCTCGAAAGAGATGGAAAACCTGCGGGCGACGGGGTAGCCCGCGCCGTGCTGGGGGTGGAAGGCGTGGCGGAACGGATTGCTGCGGTGGAACGGGTCGAGGGTCAGGGGAGAGGCGCCGCCGGTGGACACCGACTTGCCGACGCCGAGCTGCCCGTCGAGCGGCCACCAGAGATAGTAAGTCTCGGGAAGGTCCGGGGGGCGTGAGGTGCGCGTGCCGAGGGAGAAGTAGGCGAGGACGTCCTCGTCGGTCACCTCGGCGGGGTTGGCGACATTCTGCGCGCTGGCAATGCTCTCCCGCAGGGGATTTGAGAGCCCCGCCGCGCTCAGATTCCGGGGCAGATCGAAAGCCACCGTCTCCAGGCGCAGACCGACCCGGAGGCCGTCGGCGCGCTGCTGGACGCCTTCGAAATACGGTATGCGCTCCTCATTGACGACCACGACTTGAGTGGGCGCCACCTCCTCCGAGGCGGTCTTCGTCTGCATGAGCATGGAGCGGGGAACGAGCCGCGCCTGCCCCGCCTCATCGACATGAATGAAAATCGGCATGACGAGCTGACTGGGCGTCGCCTGCACGGGCGCGCCCGCAGTGCCCAGGCTGGTGACGGCGTTGAGGACAATCTGCCCGAACCACAGCCCCGTGAACGCGTTGGCCGGCCCGGTTTGGGAGGCATCGGCAGGCAGGTCCGGGCGGGTGGCGTTCACCGGCAGGTACCGGTACACCGAGCCGCCGTCGAGTGACACGCTGATGCGGTACAGGTGTTCCCGGAGATTCAAACCGGTGGTCCAGTTCCGCTGCACGCCGACCGTGACCGAGCGGCTCGCCCCTGGATTGAGCGCCGCCGCCGGCCAGCCCGCTTGGAAATCGACATTCTGCGTCGTCCACTGCAGCGACTGCGGGACGGGTTCGAGGGCGAAGAAGCCGAGGTCGCCGGCCCCGGGATCCGAGTTCGCCGGGGCAAGGCGGGTGATGGTGACT
>JALRGF010000656.1 GCA_023253495.1 Verrucomicrobiales bacterium | reverse complement strand
CGCCGATTCCGGCATCGAACTCCCGCTGACCGGACCGCAGCAGTTTTTCCGGCTCAGCCGATGAGCGGGCGCGCGGAAAAGGCGGGAGCGAGGCCGCGGGGAGGGCGCGCGCCCACCGCTGCCCGGCGTGGATGTCCCGTTCCGCCTCGGCAAAACTTCCGCCCGCTCCCCGCGCTCTCGCTCCTATGGCCCTGCGGTTGTGGCGCGTCGTCAGTGGCGGAGCCGCGCCTTGTGCTTAGACTGAAGCGGTGAGCCCGCGCCGCTGGATCCCGACTTCCTTAGCCCTGTTTTTTCTGGCCGCCGGGGCGGTGCGTGCCCAGATCGTGATCAACGAGATCATGTACCATCCGGTGGAGAAGCCGGCCTTTGACGCTGCGGGCGATCCGGTGCTCGACCTTTCGGAGGACGTCCACGAATTCATCGAGCTGAAAAATGCCGGGCCGACCGCGGTGGCGCTCGGCGGGTGGCGGTTGGCCGGCGGCGTGCGCTACGTCTTTCCGGCGGGCGTAGTGCTGGCTCCCGGCGAGCATCGGGTGGTGGCCAAAAACCCGGAGCGGCTGGAGGCGGTGGCGGCGTACCAGCTGGCTCCCGGCCGCGTGCTCGGACCGTGGCAGGGGACGCTGGCCAACCGCGGCGACACCGTGCGTCTGGAATCCGTGAACGGCGGCGTGGCCGATGCCGTTTCGTTCAGCGCCACCTCGCCGTGGGCGGTCGGAGCGAATGCGTTCGGCGCGGAATCCGAGTGGACCGGCATCGACGAAACCGCCCACCAGTACCGCGGCCGCTCGCTCGAACGCGTGGCCGCCGGCTGGCCCGCCAATGACCCGGCCAACTGGCTGGGCTCCCCGATGCCCGACGGCCCGTCGCCCGGCCGCCCGAATGCCGTCACCCGCGCGGCCCCGCGGCCGGTCGTGCTGGAAGTCGATGCGCTGGCGCAGGCCACCGGCGCCCGGTTGATCCGCGCGGACGAGGCGGTGCGTGTCGACGTGCGGTTTTCGTCCGGCGGGGCCGGCGTCGGGTCGGTCGAGGTTGAATTTTTCACGGACGAGCGGAACTCGACCACCGAACCCCGGGCGTTCGTGCCGATGACGGCGGTGGCGGGAGAAACCGGTCTCTGGCGTGCCCGGCTGCCCGGGCAGCCGAACCGCAGCGTGGTTCGCTACCGGATTGTCGCCGACCTCGGCGAGGGCGCCGAAACCGTCTCGCCGCGCGCCGATGACCCGCAGGAGTGGCATGCGTATTTTGTCAGTCCGGTCCGCAGCGGCCGCCGGCCTCAGTACGATATTTTTGTGTCCTCGGCGTCGCTGGCCACGCTGGCCGCGAACATTTCCGGGAGCCCGCGCCGGGTGGTGGCGCCGGATCCGCCCGGCCGGCCGCGCGACGCGTGGAATGCCACCGAGCCGGCTGTGCTGGTGCGCGACGGGCGGGTGATCGACGTGCGCCTGCGCCACCATGGCAGCCGCTACAACCGGAACACCTTCCGATCGTCGTTCAAGGTCCGATTCCCTCGGTACGCGCGCCTCGACGACGCCGAAGCGCTTTTTTTCAAGGACAAGGGAGAGGAGCACCGGGTCGGGTCGCAATTGTATCGGGCCGCCGGGTTGCCGGCTTTCGAGGCGCGGTACGCCGACCTGTACGTGAACAACAGCACCGTCCTGCAACGCCTGGAGGTTCCGGAAATGGATGAGCGGCATTTCGAGAAATTCGCCGCGGCCCGGGCGGCGCGGTTTCCCGGCACCGCGGTTGAGCCGACCGGAACGTTCTACAAAGCCAGCGGTGTGGTGCCCTTTGAGACCGCGGCCGGTCTCGGCACCACCAGCGTTTACAATGCCAGCGGCGAGGGGCCGTACTTCATCGGCAACGCCGCCCCCATCCCGCCCAAGACCGGGTGGACGCCGCGCCAGCGGTATGAGTTCACCTACGGCGGCCAGATGAATTCCTGGATCGGCGGCCGCGACACCGAAGCCATGATCACCGGGCTCTGGGCGGCGCGCGGCGACACCCCGACCGCCCCGAACCCGGACCTTCCCGCCCTCCGCACGTGGCTGGAGCAGCACTTTGATGTCGAGGCGACCCTCACCTGCATTGCCTTGCGCAACTGGTGCGCTCCGTTCGACAACGCCACGCACAACTACTTCCTCTGGCGGCGCGCCAACGGGCGCTGGGCCATGCTGCCCTGGGACCTTGATGGCGAGCTGGTCGACACCACCAAGTCAATTTACTGGGACGAGCAGGCGGTGCCCCAGCCGGACACACTCCGCGGGCCGCACTGGATCAAGGATTCCTTTCTGAAAGCGTTCCGCGACGAGTACCGGCACACCCTGTGGCGACTCAACCACACCGTGCTGCTTCCGTCGAATTTCGGGCCGTCCGGCTACGGGGGGGCCCAGTCGTTCGCCACCGCACGCCATGCCCATGTCAATACCCAGATCGGCCTCGGCACCTTTTACCGGCCCGCCACTCCGGCCGCGGCGGCCCCCGCCGCGGGGGCCGAGGTGCTTGCCGGAGCGGCCTTGCGTTCGTCTGCCTACGCGCACAGCAAGCCTGGTGCCCCGGCGCCCGCCCATGCTTCGACCACCTGGATCATCCGGGCGGCCGGCCGCGGCTGGCCCACCCCGGTGGTGCACCTGACCAGCACAACACGGCTCACCGAGCTCCCGATCCCCTTCGAAGCCCTGACCTTCGGCGAAACGTACTTCTGGAAATGCGTGCACACCGACGCGGACGGGCACCCATCCTTTGAAAGTGCCGAGCGGTCATTCGTCTTCGGCCGGTCCGCGGCCGCCGAGCCGCCCGCCGTCCGCCTCAACGAGATTTTCGCGCGCGGCGCAGGCCCGGATTTTATCGAAATCCACAATGCCGGCACGACCGACGCGGAACTCGGTGGCATGGGGCTGAGCGACGACCCGGCCGGAGCGGCCGCCTCGATTTTCCCGGACGGGACCGTGCTGCCGGCCGGCGGGTATCTTGTTGTCACTTTGGACGAGGCTGCGCCGTTCCGTCTCAGCGGCGACGGCCAGACCGTCGTCCTGACCCGCCCTGACGGCACGCTGGCCGATGCCGTCGACTTCGGGCCGCAGGCGGTCGACCGCTCGATCGGACGTGGTCCGGATGGATGGCAGCTCGGCTTGCCGACACCCGACGCCGCCAATCTGCCCGAACCCACCGGCTCCCCGGACCGCCTGCGCCTCAACGAATGGATGGCCGCCAATCCGGATGGCCCGGACTGGTTGGAAATCGTCAATACTGCAGACCGGCCGGTCAGCCTGGCCGGCCTGAAACTAGGCAATGGCACCGAGGCGACCACCCTGCCGCCACTTTCATTCATCGGGGCCGGCGGCTTCCAGACATTCATCGCTGTCCGCGCCCCGGGGCCGAACCATGTCGCCTTCCGCCTCAGCAGCTCGGGGGAAACGATCCTTCTCACCGGCGCGGGCGGCGCGGGCATCGATACCATCACCTTCGGGCCGCAGAGGGTCGGCGTGACCGAAGGGCGCTTGCCGGACGGATCGGGGACGGTGGTCGCATTTCCGGGGCAGGCGACTCCCGGCCAGCCGAATGCCTTGGCCATCAATGATATCGTGATCAGCCGGATTTTTCCCGACCTCGAGCTGTACAACCGCAGCGCCGCGCCGGTGATCGTGGAGGGATGGGCCTTGAGCGACGACCCGGGCATTCCCGGAAAATATCGGATTCCCGAAGGTTTCGGCGCGGTGCCGGCCGGCGGCACCCGGGTGGTGCCGGCCGCGTCGCTGCCGTTTGTCCTCGATACCCGCCGCGGCGGCGAGGTCTTTCTCTCGCACAGCGGCACCCACCGCAGCCGGCGCTCGTACGGCGCCTGGGACGGCCATGCCTGGGGGCTGGTGCTCCGCGAGGCGGGTGACGTTTTTGTCCGGGTCGGGGACGAGCCGCCCACTCCGGGCAACGTGCCGGTGATCGGACCGGTGGTGGTCAGCGAAATCAATTACCACCCGCCTGACCTGCCCGGCGACGACGCGGCCTGCGAATTCGTCGAGTGGCTCAATGCCGGCGGCGAGCCGGTGGACGTGGGGGAGTGGCGGCTTGAGGGTGATGCCGTGTTCACGGTGCCGGCGGGCACGGTGCTCCCCGCGGGCGGGCGCCTGGTGATTGCCGCCGTCACGCCGGAGGCGCATGCCGCCCGCTACGACGTGCCACCGGGCACCCCGGTCTTCGGCCCGTGGACCGGGGGCCTGCCCAACAGCGGCGGTCGCGTCCGCGTGGTGCGCCGTCTGCCGCCCATTACCGAGCCCGGCCCGGACTTCGGTTTCCGGCCGCAGGTCATGCTCGAAGACATCCGTTTCCGCGACGCGTCGCCCTGGCCCGAGGCCGCCGACGGCACCGGCTCCGCTCTCGTGCGCGCCGACGTCACCGGCTTCGGCGCCGACGCCGCCTCCTGGAATGCCGGCGCCGCGTCCCCCGGTGCCGCCCCATCGGAAAACCAGCCGCCCACCATCGCCATCATCGAGCCCTCGGACGGCCTGACCGTACCCGCCGGCCGCCTCCTCACCATCACCGCCAGCGCCAGCGACCCCGACGGCACCCTCAAACACGTCATGCTCGAAGTCGACGGCACGATCATCGCCAGCCGCAACACCGCTCCGTTTTCGTTTCTCTGGAGTTCGACGGAAACCGGACCACACACGCTGCGGGTCACCGCCATCGACGGCCGCCTCGCCCGCACCCGCGCGGAAATCCGGATCTTCCTGACCAATGAGCCGCCGCTCGCCGCCCTGATCTCGCCGCGCCCGTCGACCCGCCTCACCACCGGAGAACCGCTCACCCTCGAAGCGCGTGCCCTCGATCCGGAAGGAGCGATGGAGCGCGTCGAATTTCTCGTCAACGGCACCGTCGTCGCCACCGCCACCAACGCCCCATGGCAGGCGCCATGGACCGCCGCCACCCCGGGGCGGCACACGCTGCACGCCCGCGCCCTCGACGGAACCGGTCTGACCGGGCTGTCGCCGCCCGTCGAAATCCGCGTCATCGCCCCCGGCGTTCCCGCCACCCCCGTCATCGCCTATGAGGTGCCGGCCGGTACTGTCGGCGCGCAAAACTACCCCGGAAGCCTGGGCCACGACTTTGAGGTGCTTTCCCCCGTCGTGGTCACACAACTCGGGGTGTTCGACAGCGGGGCGGACGGTCTGAAAACGCCGCTGGTTGCCCAGCTCTGGGCCGGCGGACCCGCCCCGCGCCGGCTTGCCAGCCTGTCATTTTCCCCGGCCTCTCCGGGCGAACTGGCGGCCGGCACCTCCAGCCGCTTCAAACCACTGGCCACCCCGCTCGTCCTCGCCCCCGGATCGTATACCGCCGTCGCCTCCGGCTACTCCGATACCGAACGCAACGGGAATACCGCCTCCGGCCCGCAGACATGGAAAACATCAACCGGCGGCGGCCTGATCCGGTTCTCCGGCGCTTCCCGCTACGGCACCGCCAACCAGTACCCGGACACCGTCGACAGCGGACCAGCCGACCGTTACGCCGGCCCGACATTCACCTTTATCGATGCCGATGGCGATGGTGACTTCATGCCGCTCGACTGGGAAATCCGCCACGGGTTCAACCCGGAGGATCCATCCGACGGCATCGCCGACAGCGACGGCGACGGTTCCACCAACCAGGAGGAATTCGCCGCCGGCACCGACCCGCGCCTGGCCGCCAGCCGCTTCGCCCTCGAACTGGTCGAGGCCACCCCGGAGCGGACCACCGTACGCCTCGTCCTGCCCGCCGATCGCCAAGCCGTCCTCCAGTCAAGCCGCGATCTGGTCTTCTGGATTGACCGCGAATCCCTGCCTGCCGCCACCACCGAACGCACCCTCACCGTCAGCCTGCCGTCGGAAACCGGACCATTCCTGCGCGTCCTGGTGCGCCCGTGACCTTCCGGTCGGTGGGAAAATACCAATACCGGGACAGATACGTGGCGGCGCCCTTCCCGCAGTTCCCAACACCGCCCAGCGGGAGGGCGGGGTGCGGGCACGATGCCGGCCCGAGGCATCGGGTGGGCTCCCCCCGCCGCTCAGGCCCGCGGCAATTCCGCCGCCATGGCCCCGGCCAGCGTGCGCGAGAGTTTCTGCAGATCAAACGGCTTGGGCAGTGCGCCCACATACCCGAGCCGCATCAGGTCCGCCTCGGCCCCGCTCTCAATGGCCCCGCTCGACGCGATGACCCGCGCCGACGGATCCAGCCGCAGGATTTCCCGCAGGGCGTCGTCACCGCTGTGCCCGCCGGGCAGCGTGAGGTCCATCAGCACCAGCTGAAACGGCCGCTCTTCGTGAAACCGCCGCCGATAGCGGTCGACCGCCTCTTCGCCGCTGGCCGCCTCATCAGCCTCGTACCCGAGCGCCTCCACGCTGGCCCGGACCGCCGCTCGCACAACCTGTTGATCGTCAACGATCAGGACGCGGCCAAAACCGCCGGCGAGGGGCGGGTCGCCATACATCGGCGGAGGCGGAGCCTCAATCGTTTCCGCCGGACAGGCCGGCAGATAGACAGTGAATTCCGTACCCATGCCGGGGGTTGAATGCACCGTGATCCACCCGTGGTGGCCGCGCACAATGTGCCAGCTGGAGGCCAGACCGAGTCCGTTGCCCTTCTGCTTGGTGGTGAAATTGCGCTTGAAAATGTCGGGCAGCACCTCGGCCGGAATACCGGTCCCGCGGTCGTGCACGCTCAGCGCCACATAGGCCCCGGGGGGCAGGCCCGGCACCTCGCCCGCATCCAACACCACATTCCGTGCCGACGCCTGGATGTGGCCTCCATCCGGCATCGCCTGCGAGGCATTGATCAGCAGATTGTGGATCACCTGCTTGATCCGCGTGGTGTCGATCCGCGCCGGCCACAGCCCGGGCCCGATTTCCAGCTGATGTCGGCAATTGGAACCGGAGAGCGTCAGGCTCGCACATTCGCTCAGCAGGTTTCCCAGGTCGGCCAGCCCGGCCACCGGCGTGCCGCCACGCGCAAATTCCATCAGCTGGTCGGCCAGTTCCTTCGCCTGCCGCGCGCTGCCCGACGCCCGCTCCAGAAATGTGCGCTGCGCTTCGGCCCCGTGCGGCTGCGCCCCGGCATTGGAGATGTTCAGCATCACCGCCGTCAGCTGGTTGCGGAAATCGTGCGCGATCCCGCTGGCGATCACCTCAAGGTTTTCCAGACGCGCCATCTGGTGCAGGAAGTCCCCGCCAGGCTCCTCAGCCCGCAGGGGAGCCGCGTCGCCGCCCCCCTCCTCCGCCACCGTGATGATAAAATTCAGCAGCCGGTCGTCCGGATCCCGGACCGCACTGACCGTCCACCGGCACGGCCGTGTCTCTCCCGCCGCCGTCACCAGCTGCGCCCGCGTCACCGCCGCCTTGCCCACCTGCGCCACCCGCGGCAGCAACATCAGAAATTCCGCCACCCGCGCCGGATCAAAAACCGCCGCCAACGGCTGACCCAGCAACTCCTCCGGCCGCCACCCGGTCAGCCGGCACACCCCGCGGTTCACAAACACAATCTGCGGCCCCTGCCCCGCCACCGGCAGCCGTTCGACAATCAGCGCCCCTTCGGCAATCTGGTCGACCAGCACCCGGAGGTGACGGTTCACGGTGCCGAAATGCTGCACCTGCTGCTGAAGTCCGGATTCTGGCACAATGGTATTCACGCCCGCGGGTGTACCACTGCGGATTGGTTAAGCAAAGTGAAATTTTTCTCTCATCTCAGGATTTTCTCAAATTCGGGACACGCTTCAGCCAAAACCGGCCGGCCTCCCCCCGCGTCCCGCCGCGATTGCCCGCTCCGGACCCCGTGCCGCCGTCCCGGGAAAATGATGGTCGCCGGGTTGAAACCTTTTCGTTTGCCCGTAGCGTAACCCTGAAACCACTCTCATACCCGGCAGCCATGCCGGACCCCGTGCCATGAATAATTTCACCCCCAGAGCACAACAAGTGCTGGCGCTCGCCCGCAAGGAGGCCGACCGCTTCAACCACAACTACGTGGGCACCGAACATCTGCTGCTCGGCCTGATCAAGCTCGGCCAGGGGGTGGCAGTCAACGTGCTCCAGAAACTCGGGCTCGAC
>JALRGF010000643.1 GCA_023253495.1 Verrucomicrobiales bacterium | reverse complement strand
AATCACTCCCACAGGGCTGTGCGCTGCGACACGGGGCGTCTTGTCGAACGACTCCCAGCGGCGGAAGTCCTCCTCGATGGCGGCAGCGATGCGGCGGATCATCTGGGCCAGTCCCACGCGATGCACCAGCTGCATCATGTGATCGACCGAAACGAAGGGTACCAGCGCCTTGTCGGAAGGGGTGGTGGTCATGGTGATCGGGGTGGAGGCGGGTGGCATCACCGGGTGGTGGCGGGTCCCGGTGAAGGTCGGCCCGGTATTGGCGACGAAGGTCGAGTTGCGGGCGCCCGGGGTGCCGCTGGTGGCGGGCTGGTCGAGCAGGAACGATTTGGTGACTTTGTTGTAGTAGATTTCAGTGTGCAGCCACGGGCAGCCGCGCAGCCATTTGGCGCGGAATGAGATGGTGTATTCGCGGCCGTTGACCACCGGGACGACGCGGTTTTCCCCCTTGAAGGTCGTCTCAAGCAGGTTGTGCATGTACAAGAGCGGGCCGGTGGCGCGGACCTGGAGGACCGGGTTGCCGGCGTCCTCAATCACGCTGGAAGTGCCATGGTTGCCGAGCACGCGCCAGACCGGTTTGAGGGGGGATGAGAAGGTGCCGTTCTGGATGAGTTCGACGGTCGGAGCGGTGGTGATTTCGCGGACCGAGATGTCATCGACGAGCACCTCGCCTTCCTCGAGCAGGCCGAGGCGGAGTTCGTGGAAGGCGGTGGTGCCGCTGGTGGTGATGGTGGGCGAGTAGATCGGGGTGCGCGCGGTAGCGGTGAGGGTGTAATTTTTCCATTCCGAGCGCCCGGTTTCGTCGCTGTCCGCCCAGCTTTCCGGCACGCTGTTGTCGGCATCGGGGTTTTTCAGTTCGAGGCTGGAGCCGAGGCCGTCGGTGTAGATCGGCCATGGCTCCTTGTCGCGGTAGAAGACTTCGTCGGCCGGATTGCCGATGGCATCGCGCAGGATGATGCGGTCGCCGCGGTTGCTCAGGCCACCGGAAAAATTGCCGGCCACCGGCACCCCGGGGTGGGCCGCGGCGAAGGCGGTGCGGTTGCCCGAGACGCACAGGTAACCGCCGGCGGGAAGCACGGTGCCGGCGGGGAAGACAAAGTCGACGGCGTCGTCGAGCGACCACCCGGTGAGGTCGACCGCATTCTGCGACCGGTTGTGCAGCTCGATCCATTCCTCGTTGTTTTCGACGTAAGGCAGGTATTGCGGGCGGTGGTGGTACATGATCTCGTTGATCACGATGGCGGACTGGAGGGACACGCGGTTGGCGGCGCCCGGAGTGATGTCGCCGGGGGCGGCGGCGGTGAGGAATTCGCCCGGGGTGCCACCGGCGACCGGCGGGCGGCGCAGCCGGTGTTTGCGGGCGGCCACGGCCACGGCGTCGACGACGGCGGTTCTGCCGGCGGTGTAGAGAAACAGGCGCTCCTCGTCGGTGGGGCGCAGGCCGGTGGCGGCCTGGTCGAGCACGAGGAATCCGCCGCCCGGCAACACGGTGGCGGGCAGCGTGTGGCTGGCGCCGGTATTCGATTCGAGGACGAAGCCGGTGAGGGTGAGCGGGTCGGGACCGTGGTTGTGCAGCTCGATCCAGAAGTCGGCGGCGTCGGCGGCAGTGACCTCGTTGATCACGAGCGGGAGCGGAACCGGGCGTCCCCCGGTGGGGCCGGTGCCGGCGGTGCCGAAGACCTCGATTTCATTGAGACCGACATTGCCGCCGTAGGCGGAGGTGAGCGCCTCGAATCTGAGATAGCGGGCGGTGGCCGGGGTCAGGCCTTCGGCGGCGGAAAAGCTGTCGGCGGGGATGACCGATTCCGGCGGGGCGGGGGCGGTGACGGAGCGGGTGGTCAGGGTGCCGGTGAGGATGGTGGCCGGTCCGACCAGTTGATTGGCGGCGTCGACGGTGCTGGCGGCGAGCACGCGGAAGCCGGCGGTGCCGCGGTCGTTGTACTGGTGGTTATGGGTGTTGCGGAGGAGGAGCCGGGTGATTTCGACCGGGGCGCCGAGGTCGAGAATAAAATATTCCGTGGTCACCCCCTCGCGGCCCAGCCAGTAGCTCAAGCCGAAGACGTCGCTGGCCGAGCCGTCGGTCACGTTGGCGGCCGAGAAGTCGGCGGGCGGTGCGCCGCCGTTGAACGGAAGGTCGGGGTAGGCCCCGCTGCCGGCGATGACCGGGCGTCCGAGGGCGAGGTTTTTGAGCGGGGGGTCGGTGGGCAGACGGAAGCGGGTGGCGACGTGACCGACCTGGGAGGCGTCCATGGCGCCGTGCCAGATGGCCACTTCATCGATGAGGCCGTCGAAATACGCCATGCCGCCCGCGCTGTTGGAGCCGACCATCCAGCGGGTGGCGGCAGCGGTGAGCGGGCCGACGGCTGCCGGCGTGCCTTCCTCGGTGCCGTTGACGAAGAGGCGGGCCAGTCCGTCGCTGCTGGCGGTGATGGCGACGTGGTACCATTGGTCGGCCGTGGCGGTGGTGGTGCCGGTCACGGTGACGGCGGTGCCGCCGACCGTGTAGTGCTCGAATTTTCCGGCGGCATTCATGCGGATCTGGTGGAGGCGCAGCGCGGATGGCCCGCTGGCATTGGTGCGCACGATGATCGATTGAGCGCGGACGGTTCGCGGGCGCACCCAGGCGCTGACGGTGTAGGCGACCGGGTTCACCGGATCGGGGATATTGAGGTACTGGTTGGTGCCGTTGAGTTCGAGCGAGCGGCCGTCCGTGATGACCGGCGGCACGATCGCGCTGTAGACCGGCGCGTTGATCAGAGCGCCGTTGAGGGCGTTGCCCGAGCTGTCGTCAGTCGTGTCATCAAGCCGGTACCAGCGGGCGGCCTCGCGGAGCACGCCGTCCGGCGGCACCGAACCATCGTTGCTCTGCGGGGAAAAATTCCAGGTGCCCGGGGTGCCGCCGACCTCCAGGCTGGCACGCCAGTTTTCCGGCAGCACGCTGTCGCGCAGTTCGTCGTATTTGGCCAGGGTCGCACCGGATCCGTCAGCGGCCACCGGCCACGGCTGGCGGTCGTCGTAGGCGATTTCGTCCATCCGGCGGCCGTTGTTGTTTTTCAGGGTGACGGATTCGCCGGTATTGTTGAGGGAATTCGACCATGGGCCGAGCACGGTGGTCAGGCCGGTCGCGGCCTTGAGGGCGGCGGGGTCGGCGGCGATGACGAGGTAGCGCCCGGCGCCGATCACGGTTCCGTCGGGAAAGGTATAATCCACGCCGCCATCGAGCCGCCATCCCGAGAGGTCGACGTTCACCGAGTTCTGGTTCTTGAGTTCGATCCATTCGCCGGCCGTTTCGGCGGGTGACGGGTTGTAGTGGAGCTCGTTGAAGGTCACGACCGAATCCACGCCGGCCCGGGCGGGGAGGTTCAGAATCAGGCCCGTCAGGGCGGACAGGACGGCTCTGGTCAGCAGAAATCGGATCACGGGCATGGGGTCTGGGGAATTTGTTCCTCCGACTATGCCGGTTGCGCCCGGTCCCGTCTTTCAAAATCTGCATGGGTCGCGCCCTGAGCGCGCGGTCCGGGGCGGACCCGGCCGGTGAACATCCGTGGCTGGCGGAGGCTTCGCGATCAGGCGAGGATGTCGCGGATGACGTGGCCGTGGACGTCGGTGAGGCGGCGTTCGAAGCCGTTGTGGTAGTAGGTGAGGCGCTCGTGGTCGAGGCCGAGGAGGTCGAGGATGGTGGCGTGGAAGTCGTAGACGGTGACGGCATTTTCGACCGCCTTGTAGCCGAAGTCGTCGGTGGCACCGTAGGAAAATCCTTTTTTGACGCCGGCGCCGGCGAGCCACGCGGTGAAGCCGCCCGGGTTGTGGTCGCGCCCGCTGGCGCCTTTCTGGAATGTCGGCATGCGGCCGAACTCGGTGCACCAGACGACCAGGGTGTCCTGGAGCAGGCCGCGTTGTTTCAGGTCGGTGAGCAGGGCGGCGGTCGGCTGGTCCATGACGGCGCCGTGTTTGGTGTACTGCTCCTCAAGCACCTTGTGGCCGTCCCAGTTGCTCACGCCTTCGCCGCCCGTCTGGTAGGCGCCGTTGAAGAGCTGGACGAAGCGCACGCCTTTCTCGACGAGGCGGCGGGCGAGGATGCAGTTTTTCGCGTAGGCGGCCTTGAGGTCCTGAACCGGGTTGCCGGCGGCGTCGGCGCCGTAGAGTTTGATGATGTGTTCCGGCTCGTTGGAAATGTCGGAGACCTCGGGGACGGAAAGCTGCATGCGGGCGGCCAGCTCGTAACTCGAGATGCGGGCGGCGAGTTCGGAATCGCCGGGGAACCTCTGGAGGTGGTGCCGGTTGAGGCGGTTGAGGAACTCGCGGGTGGCGCGGTCGTTTTCCGGGGTGGCCACGGCGGGGCGGGCCAGGTTGCGCACCGGGTTGGCGGCATTGAAATCGGTCCCCTGGAAGGCGGCGGGCAGGTAGCCGGACCCCCAGAAATTGCCGGCCGACTGCGGGGCGCCGCGCGGGTCCGGGATGGCGACGTAGGCCGGCAGGGTGTCGTTCTCGGTGCCGAGGGCGTACGTCAGCCACGACCCCATGCTGGGAAAGGCGTCGAGCGTGTTGCCGGTCGACATGAAATTCTCGCCGGGCCCGTGGGTGTTGGTTTTGCCGGTGAGCGAGTGGATGAAGCACATGTCATCGACGAGGGCGCCGAGGTGCTGGTGCAGGCGATCGCAGCCAACATCCGGCCCCTCGATCTGCTCACCCGCGAGGCGTTCGAGAACGCGATCAGCGTGATCATGGCGGTGGGCGGCTCCACCAATGCCGTGCTGCACCTGCTGGCGATCGCCCGCACGGCCGGTGTGCCGCTGAGCATCGACGACTTCGAAACGATCCGGCAACGCGTGCCGGTGATCTGCGATCTCAAGCCGAGCGGCCGCTACGTGACCACCGACCTGCACGCGGCCGGTGGCATTCCCCAGGTGATGAAGCTGCTGCTCGATGCGGGTCTGCTCCATGGCGACTGCCGCACCGTCGAGGGCAAGACCTTGCGCGAGG
>JALRGF010000621.1 GCA_023253495.1 Verrucomicrobiales bacterium | reverse complement strand
TTCAGCCACGTCCAGACTGGCATAGGCCAAGCCGGCACGGAGTACGGGGATGTGGGGTAGTGTGGTCATGGCGGTGATTGGAAAAACGAGATCAGCAGGAGAAACAGGCAGGCACCAACCCGCCCGCGCCTCACGCTGGGCCGTCCAATACCTAAACGCAAGCCGCAGCCTGCCGGTTCCACCCGCCCTGCATAATTACCGATCCGGAAAGCCCGGCCCCTCTGACCGCTCGCCCTCAAAAAAACCCAAGCGCTCGCCCCGCCTGACGAGCGAAAGGCGCTCCTCCGGCTTCATCAGAGCCGCGCCCGTGCAGGCCAGAGAATCAACTTCCAGAGGATCGGCCTGAGGGTGTCGACGTCCTGGTCGCTGAATTCGAACGGAGCGGGGACATTCCTGTCCCCGTTGGCAGACCCAAGGGGGACTGGAAAGTCCCCCCTCCTTTGCAACGCCTCCATCTTGTTTTTGAAGAGACCCCCCTTCAGCAGTTTCAGATCCTTGACGATGATGCAACCGCCCGAGCAGCGCGCCCTCGGCCTCGGCGCAGCGCGGGTTGAACTCCCGCACCTTGGCGTCGAGCAGGTCGTCGAAGAAGAGCGAACGGTTCCTGGCCCGGGCGGGCGGTTGCGGGGCGGGCGGGACTGGGTGATGAGTGGGTGCATGCGTTATTGTCTGGCTCTTGATTTGAAGGACGACCCGGATGCGATTGCCGCCTACGAGGCTCATCATCGGGCGGTGTGGCCGGAGGTGGTGCGGAGCCTGGGGGAGGCGGGGGTACTGGGGTTGGAGCTTTACCGGACGGGCGACCGGCTGTTCATGATTCTGGAAACGGGGGACGGCTTCAGTTTCGAGAGGAAGGAGGCGGTGGATGCGGCGAACCCGAGGGTCCGGGAATGGGAGGCGTTGATGGCGACCTTTCAGCGGCCGCTGCCGTGGGCGCGGCCGGGCTCGAAATGGACGGTCATGGAGAGGATTTGTGTGTTGCCATGATCGTCGACAGCCATGTGCATTTCTGGCGCTACGACCGTGACCGTGACGGATGGATCACGGAGGCGATGGCGGTTTTGCAGCGGGACTTTCTTCCGGCGGATTTCGAACCGCTGGCGCGGGGCCACGGCATCGACGGCGTGGTGGCGGTGCAGGCGGCTCAGAGCGAGGAGGAAACGCGTTTCCTGGCGGACTTGGCGGCCGGCCATCCCCTGATCAGAGGGGTGGTCGGATGGATCGATCTGAAGGATCCGGGGCTTGCCGGGCGGCTGGAGGCGTGGGCGGACCGTCCGGTCGTCAAAGGCTGGAGGCACATCGTGCAGGCGGAGCCCGAGGGGTTTCTGGGGCGGCGTGATTTCCGGCGGGGGGTGGCGACGATCGGGCGGCGCGGCTACACGTATGACCTGCTCATTTACCACCACCAGCTGGAGGAGGCCGCGGCCTTCGTGGAGGCGCTGGGCGACCAGAGGTTGATGCTCGACCACTGCGCGAAACCCGATGTCCGGAGCGACTCACTCGCGCCATGGGAAAAAGAGATGCGCCGCATCGCCCGCCATCCGGGGGTCCATTGCAAACTTTCCGGGTTGCTGACCGAAGCGCGGTGGCGTGGATGGACTGAGGAGGATTTGCGGCCATATATCGACGTTGTTCTCGACGCCTTTGGTCCCGAACGCCTGGTTTTCGGGAGCGACTGGCCGGTCGTGCTTCTCAGCGGCGACTACAGCGACTGGATGCGGGTGGTCGAGAGCTGTCTCGCGCCCTTGGGAGCGGAGCTGAGGCAGGCGGTTTTCGGCGCGAATGCCGCGCGTTTTTACTCCCTTGAGGTATCCGATCGCCCGGTGCCCGGGCCACCCCCGCAGCCATGGACCTGAATCTTGCCGGCAAAGTCATCATCGTCACCGGAGCCGGGCGGGGCATCGGGGCGGCCATTGTCGAGGTGCTGGCGCGCGAGGGCGCGGCGGTGCTGGCCGCCGACCGGTCGCCGGCGGATCTGCAGGCCACCCGGCAGCAGGTTGAGGCGGCCGGTGGCCGTTGCGAAACGGTGGAGGCGGAACTGACCGATCCGGCGGCGTGCCGGCGTGTGGTCGAGGCGGCCGTCGGCCGCTTCGGGGCGATTGACGGCCTGGTCAACAATGCCGGGGTCAATGATGGCGTGGGGCTGGAAACGGGATCCCCCGAAGCATTCCTGGAATCGGTGCGCCGGAACCTGCTTCACTATTTCAGCATGGCGCACTGGGCGCTGCCCCACCTCAAGGCATCCCGCGGGGTGATCCTGAATATCGGGTCGAAGGTGGCAGACACCGGCCAGGGAGGCACATCCGGCTATGCCGCATCCAAGGGCGGCGCGAAGGCGCTCACGCGCGAATGGGCGGTGGAACTCGCGCCCCACGGCATCCGCGTCAACGCGCTGGTCCCGGCTGAGGTGTGGACGCCGCAGTACGAGACCTGGATCCGGACACAGCAGGATCCCGGCCAGGCCCGGCAGCGCCTCGCCTCAAGGATTCCGCTCGGCCGGAGGTTCACCACGCCCGGGGAAATTGCCGACGCGGCCGCGTTTCTGTGCAGTCCGCGTTCCTCGCACACCACAGGCCAGATCCTTCATGTGGACGGCGGCTACACCCACCTGGATCGGGCGGCGACCTGAGGCGGCCGTCGGGCGGAGGGGGTGTCCAGTCACGGCGGATCGGGGAGTGCACCCAGATTGACCTCCCTTGGCCGGACGGTTCCGTCCGAAGCTCCGGGATGATTCTGTCTTGGCGGACGGAGGGGGTCCCCCCATGATGCCGGCATGAGGAAAAAACGATGTTCGCGGCTGCGGCAGGCGGCCTTGGCGGCGGCGGCCTTCGGGATGTCGGCCGGAGCGACCGCAGCGGCCGGGCCGCCGCCGTACGTGGATACCCGGGCGTTGCAC
>JALRGF010000555.1 GCA_023253495.1 Verrucomicrobiales bacterium | reverse complement strand
GCATGGCGACGATGACGCCCATGGAGCTTTTCACTTCCATGAGGGCGGTGACGTAAAGGATGATGCGGTTGAGTGCGCCGGCGTCGAGCAGCCGGCCGGCCTCCATTTCCCGGAGAAATCCGCCGGACTGGTGGCCGAGCACGCGGTCGTCGTACCGGGTGCCGGCGATGCCCTGGGCGATGGACCGCCGGAGCAGGCGCACGATGTCGATCATGCGGGCGACGACCTCGTCGTCGGTGAGCCCGCCGCGTTCTGATTCGTAGGCCACGGCCAGTTTCCAAAGCGGGGAGCGGCGACCGGCGTCGGCGGTGAGCATTTCGGCGCAGGTGGTGAACGGGACGCGGGTGGTGCGTCGGGACAGGATCGGAAGGACCGGGGCGAGCCGGCGCACGGCGGCGATGAGGCCGTCGGCCCGCAGGGAGTCGATCACGTTGTCCGGCACGAAGCCCGGCGCCTTGACCTCGATGAGCTGGCGACCGTCATGGTGGTGGAGGAGGACGTCGTCGGCGCCGAAGCGCGCGGCGACCGCGTCGCGCAGGGTGGCGCCGTCATGGGCCGGCCAGAGCAGGGTGGCAAAACAATCGCCGCCCATGGAAACCGGGATGTCATCGATGGCGATGACCTCAATCATGCCGCCGCCGGTGGAGATGGCGCGCAGGCGGTGGCGGGCGCTTGATCCGCTGAGGGTGAGGCGGTAGGTATTGGGATGGGGGTCGGCGGCGTCGATGGTTTCGATGCGGATGGTGACGCCGGTACTCTGCAGAGTGGCCATCGATTCCGGCAGCCTTTCGTCGGCCGCGTCCCATCCCATGAGGCCGCCGAACAGGCCCATGTCCGAACCCTGGCTGTCGTGGGTCGTCGGCAGCGAGCCGCCGCGGTCAAACTCGACCAGCACGTCGCGGAAATCGCCGTCCATGAGGTCGCGGGCGAGCCGGCCGATGCGCAGGGCGGCGGCGCAATGCGAACTGGAGGGCCCGCGCATGACAGGGCCGATCACGTCGTTGAACAGGCTGACGATCATCGCATTGTTGGTAGCAGAGGGCGGATTTGAACCGCCGACCAAGGGCTTATGAGTCCCCTGCTCTACCCCTGAGCTACTCTGCCACATCGACCCGTGTTGCGGGCGAAGGAGAAGAGTTATCGCCGCGCGCGCGCTTGTCAACTGTCACGCGCGTCGCCTGCAGCCAGTCCTGGATCCGGACCTGGATCACGTCCTGCCGGAGGCTTGGACTGCACGAAAACACATCGACCGCGGCATACCCGTGCTCGGGCCAGGTGTGAATGGCGACGTGGCTTTCCGCGATGACCACCACTCCGCTCAGGCCGTGCGGGCTGAAGGCGTGGAAGACGTCAGTCACATAGGTGCCGCCGGCCTCGGCAATGGCTTCGAGCATGGCGGATCGCAGCCCCTCCGCGTCGTGCAGGCGTGCGCGGTGGCAGTCGTGGAAATCAAGCAAAGAGTGAACGGCAAGCGTCATGGTGGTTGGAATCAGGTGCGGGAAAGCACGGATCGGGCGGCCCGGTTTCCCCAGTGGCAGGCTTCCTCGAAAACGGAGAACCCGCTGAGGTCGGTGTGCGCGAAAACGATGCGTCCGTGCGGCTGGCGCAGGGCGTCGAGGGTCGGCCCGAAGATCATTCCGGGCGTCGGCCGGGCCATGGCGTGTCCCCAGAGCCACACGTCGAGGTGCCGGATATCGTCCGCCAGCCGCGGGTGCGGACCGTGCAGGTCGTCGAGGATAAGCTGGCACCAGTCGGCATACGACCGGGCCAGCGCCTGCTGCCGAGAGGCGGCAGGCGGCGCGTCATCGAGCGGCCGGTAGTACGTGATGACGGTGGGATCGTTGGGGGTGCGCGGGCGGAGCTGCTGGTGGGTGGCGACGACGTAGCCGAGCGACCGGCTGTCGCGCAGCACGTTGTCCCAGACCGGGGAGATGTCGCGGGCGAGGGTGAGGTTGGCCACCATCCAGGGTGAGTATTCCAGG
>JALRGF010000040.1 GCA_023253495.1 Verrucomicrobiales bacterium | reverse complement strand
AATCTCCCGCGCCAGTGTGGACTTCCCGCACTGCCGTGGCCCAAGAATCGCCGTGACAGGACTGAGCCTGAGGCCCTCTTCCACCAACGATCGTAAATGGGGACGCGACACCATTTCTTGAAGATTGGAATGCTAGCTTCCAAATTTCAAGGTTCTTGTGTCTGCGTGAGTTGTCGGAATGATTCTCCCGGACCTCAACCCCCTCCTGCATGCGTAGAACCCGCATACGCCGCACCATGACGGCGGCCAAGGCGAGGATCGCCTGAATGATGTCGCCCGCCTCGACCCCCACGGGCATGCGTTGGAAAGGATTCGCCCTGCATCTGCTGGTGGCCGAGGTTTTCAGCGTGATGTTCTTCGCTTCGTTTGGCTCCCCGCTGGCCGGGCTGATGTCGCCGATTTGGGGACTGGCGATTCCCTTCCTCACCCTGTGGGACTGGTGGGCCGGAGAGTTGCAGGACCAGAACCTGCGGTTTTTTCTCGTCCTTTCGGCGCTGGTCCTGATGGCTCTGGTGCCGGTGGCGGTGTCGCTGGCCGGCAGGTGGCCGAAATGGGTCGGGCATGGCGGGCTGCTCGTTTACAACGCGGCGTCCCTGGTGGCGCTGCTGGCCCTGGCTTGAGCCCGGAGGCGGGCCAACGGCCCGCACCCTGTGTGACTCACGGCGCGCCCAGTGGCACGACCACGGCGTTGTGGACGGCGACCGACGGCCCGGCCATCACCCGGGTGCAAAACCGACTTGAGCGCCGCCGCCGAGGCGGGAAAGTAGGCCCATGAGCCAACGTCGCTGGAAAATTGCCGGGATCAATTTTGATCATTTTCACATGGGGGACCTGCTGCGGTTCACGCATGACCATCCGCAGGCCGAGCTGGTGGGGATTTGCGACACGCAGCCGGAGCGGATGGTCGGGGCGAAGCGGAATTTCGCGATTCCGGACGACCGCGTGTTCACCGATGAGCAGGCGTGCCTGGCGGCGACGCAGCCGGACGTGGTGATCCTGTGTCCGAGTGCGGCCACCCATGCCGAATGGGTCGAGCGGGTGGCGCCGAGCGGGGCGCATCTGATTGTGGAAAAGCCGATGGCGGCGACGCTGGCCGAGGCCGACCGCATGATCGCGGCGGCGAAGGCGGGCGGTGGCACGCTGGCCGTCAACTGGCCGAGCGTGTGGAGCGCGAGCCACGTGCACGCCTTCGAGCTGGCGGTGAACCAGCGGCTGATCGGCGACGTCATCGAGGTGCACACGTACGGCGGCAATCGCGGACCGCTCTACCACGGCGCGGACAAGATCGAACTCGAACCGACTCCGGAACAGAAGGCCCAAAGCTGGTTTTACAAGAAGGCGGAGGGCGGCGGGTCGCTGCTCGACTACCTCGGCTACGGCACCACCATGGCCACCTGGTACCTTGAGGGCCGGGCCCCGCGCGAGGTGATGGCCATGACGTGGACCACGCCCGGCCTGGAGGTCGATGAACATTGCCTCGCCGTGCTGAAGTACGACTTCGGCATGTCGAGCTGCGAGACGCGCTGGGGGACATTCACCGACCCGTGGACGCTCCAGCCGCAGCCGCGCTGCGGGTACATCCTCAAGGGGACCGACGGCACCATCGCCAGCTGGGACTACGCCGAAACCCTCCAGGTCCAGACGCGCCAGCGCCCGGAAATCCACGAAGTGCCGGTGCCGGCCTTGGCCGCCCCGAACCGGAACCCGATCGAACATTTCCTCCACCACCTGGAAACCGGCGCCCCGCTCATCGGGCCGCTGACGACGGAGATTTCGCGCCTCGGCCAGCGGATCGTCGACACCGCCGTGCTCAGCGCGGCCAGCGGACGCGTGGAACGGCTCGTCGGATAAAGCGCCCCAGCCAATCGAAGACGCCCACTCTTCCGGGGTGCCGCGAAGTCCCGGAAATGGGGCTTCACGGCAAGGGGCCGCGGAGAAGCGGGGGGCCTGTGGGACCGGCGGCGGGGTCACCAGGAATCCGTTCGGAAGGGAGAGGCGGGCAGGCCGGCCCGGTTGTAGAGGTTGGCGCCCGCCGGGTTGCTGGAGAACGCGTAGCGGACGGCGACGGGAGCGGGGACATGCGGGGACGAGACGGTGACGGTGTCGCCGTCGATAGTGGCGACGGCCCAGTGCCATTGGCGGTCGTTTCCCGCGATGGCGAAGCGCTCGAGTGTGGCCCCGGGAGTTTCGGTGGCGGGAAGGCGGCCGGATTTGGTGGCGGTCATCAGGCCCTTGTCCGTGTGGTCGAAATGGATGCGGGCCCGGTCTCCCTCAATGGTGAGCTGGCGGAAGAGGGGGCCGCTGACGGTGAGGTCTGGTTTTCCATAGGTGCGGGAGAGCGCCCAGAGAGCGAGGCGTTCGCCGACATCAGCCTTGTTGGCCGGGTGGATGTCTTCGGCGTCGCCGATGTCGATGGTGCAGGCCATGCCGGTGTGAGGGATCTGGAGGCACTGTCGCTCGACGTCGCGGATGGGCCCCCATTCGCCGCCGGCCGGGTCCGGGTTGGGTTTCTGCCATGCGGCCAGCTGCACGAAATAGAAGGGCATTTCCGGGTTCCGGAACCACGAGCGCCAGGCGGAGATCATGGCGGACTTCTTTTCGAGGTAGAGGCTGGCGTCGGCATTGTTTTCACCCTGGTACCAGAGGACACCGCGGAGGCTCATGGGGATGAGGGGGGCGACGTGGCCATTGTGGAGGGTGACGCAGCGGGGGCGGTGGGCTTTTTCGCCGAAGGGGAATTCCGGGAACGCTGGTGGCAGCGGGATGGGAGCCGCGGAAGCCTTGGCCGCGCGGGCCTCATCGATCCACGACTGCATGGGAGCGAGGGCGGCGTCGAGCTCCAGCTGGTACTGGGCGAGTGACTCGCGCATGGTGCGCGCGTAGGGTTCGAGGCTGGGGGTGTTGAGGAGGGTTTCCTGGGACATCCAGAGTTCGATGTTGGTGCCTCCGACGGCATTGGTGATGAGGCCGATGGGCACACCGGTTTCGGATTGAATGCGGCGGGCGAAGTGGAATCCGACGGCGCTGAAACCGGGCGCGGTGGCGGGCGAGCAGGTTTGCCAGTGACCGCGGACATTGTCCTGCGGGGTGGTGGCGAAATGGTATTCCGTGCGGAAGTGGCGGATGGCGGGAAAGTGGGCGCTGGCGATGTCCTCCGGGGCGTTGCAGGCTCCGAGGGACCAGTCCATGTTTGATTGTCCGCTGCAGAGCCAGACGTCTCCGAGGAGAATATCCGAGCGGGAGATGGTTTCGGTGGGTGAGGTGATGGTAAGGGTGAGCGCGGTGGGGGAGAGCGGCTGGGGGGCGAGGGTGGCGAGCCAGCGGCCATCGGCTCCGGTGGTGGCGGTGGCCGACTGCGCGCCGAGGGAAACGCGGATGGATTCGCCCGGCTGGGACCACCCCCAGATGCGCAGCGGCTGGTCGCGCTGGAGGACGGCGTGGTCGGTGAAGAAGCGGGGCAGGCGGAGGGCGGCGTGCGTGGTGCCGAGGGTGGCGGCAACAGCCACGGCAGCGGCAACCGCAAGGGCGGCGGTGGGGCATTTCATGGTCGGGAGCATGCGGCAGGCCGGGGCGTCTCCGCAACTTCCGTGGAGCCGTGAAACCGGTTGCGGATCAGGTCCGGGACGGTATTTGGCACCATGAGGCCTTTGATTCTCCTTGCCGGATTTCTTCTGGTGGCCACCGAACTGGGAGCCGCCCCTCCGCCGTTCCGTCAGACGCTCAAGCTCCAGGGAATCACCTTCAAGGTGGAATGCGTGAAGACCGGCTCGGGAAACAACCTGACTGTCACTCCGAAGGGTCTTGGCAGGGACAACCGGAAGATCCAGACAAAAATCGACGGCACGGTCGTCAAAGCTCAGGTCGCCGACCTCAACGGCGACGGATCGCCGGAACTCTATGTTTTCGTCCGATCCGACGGCAGCGGCTCTTACGGCAGGGTGGCCGCCTGGTCGGCGAACCGGCGCCTGTCGCTGACTGAAATCTTTGTGCCCGAGCCCGCCGAGGTCAGCAAGAAGGCAGCCAAAGGATACATGGGCCATGACGAGTTTGACATCGTCGAAGGCTTTCTGGTGCGGCGATTCCCGATCTACCGGCAAGGCGACGTCAACGCGGCTCCGACCGGAAAGACCCGCCAGATTCAGTACAAACTCCATGCGGGAGAGGCCGGCTGGGTCATGAGGCCTGACAAGGTGGTCGAATTCTGAGGCTGCGCCCGCCGCTGTTACCGCTTCCGGATACCGGGTTTCAGGCCATGGCGCCGCGGATCAGGCGGCGTTCAGAGCCCGAGCCAGGCGGCGATGATGGTGCGTTGGATTTCCGACGTGCCGGAATAGAGCGTGGTGCCGAGGGCGTCGCGGAGTTCGCGTTCGGCGGGGTGGCGGCCTTGGATGTATCCGGCGCCGCCGAGGATCTGCACGGCGTCGAGGGCGGAGGCGACGAAGGCCTCGCTGGTGAAAAGTTTGGCGATGGAGGCGTCGAAGGCGGCGAGGCGCGAGCGATCGAGCTGACTGGCGGCCTTGTAGACGAGCAGGCGGGCAGCTTCCAGGCGCACTTTCATGTCGGCGATCTTGTGGGCCACGGCTTGATGGCTGGCGATCGGGCGGCCGCCTTGTTTGCGGGAGCGGGCGAAGGCGATGGTGCGTTGGAGCATGCGTTCCATGGTGCCGACGTGGGCGGCGAAGAGGCCGACGCGCTCCCACATCATGGCATGGTTGAAAAAGGCGATGCCGCCGCCCTCCTTGCCGCTGAGCAGGGCGGTGGCCGGCACGCGCACGTTGGTGAGGGTGACCTCGCCGAGCGGGGTGGTGCGGTGGCCGAGGGTTTCGAAACGTTGGGTGACGGCCACGCCCGGGGTCGTGATTTCCACGAGGAACGACGAGAGCCGCGCCTGCGGGTTCCCTTCCGGGGCGGTGACGGCGGAGACGAGGAGCAGGTCGGCCTCGGTACAGTTGGTGGCGAGTGTTTTGACGCCGTTGAGAAGATAGCCGTCTCCGTCGCGATCGGCGCGGGTGGCGATGCCGGCGACGTCCGAGCCGGCGCCCGGTTCACTCATGGCGTGGGCGCCGACGAGCGTGCCGTCGGCCAGCGGCGGCAGCCAGCGGGCTTTCTGGTCGGCGGTCCCGAACGCCTGGATCGGGACGACCGCGGCAAAAAGATGAGCACCCATGGCGAACACAAAGCCGCCGTCCTCACACCCGTGACCGAAGGCTTCCATGGCGACCGTCGTCGTCTCGGCATCGTAGGCGCGCCCGCCGTACTCGACCGGCACGGTGAGCGCGGCCAGCCCGGCCCCGGCCGCCCGTTTCCACAATTCGCGCGAGAAGACCGATCCGCGGTCGCGATCGGCAACGCCGTCGTTTTCGAGCGACTCAGCGGCGAACGCGAGGATCGCATCGCGGATTTTTTTCTGTTCCGGGGTGAGGTCGAAGTTCATGGCGTCCGGGCAATGGTGAGCAGTGATTGGTAATCGATCTTGTCGGTCGAGGTCATGGGCAGGGCATCCAGACGATAAAAGCGGTCCGGGATCATGGAGGCCGGGAGGTGGCGGGCGGCGTGCTGGCGCAGCTTGAGCGACGACGGTGGCGGGCCGGCCTCCGGGTGCCATGAGTAGAACAGGCAGATCCGCACGCCGGCTTCGGCGTCGGGCGGCGCGACGGCGGCCGCTTCGCGCAGGCCGTCGAGCCGGTGAAAGGCGGCCTCGATTTCCCCGAGTTCGACGCGGTAGCCGCGGCGTTTGACCATGCGGTCGCGGCGGCCGGTGTAGGTGAAACAGGCCGGGTCGTCCGGCTGACGGCGGACGAGATCGCCGGTGCGGTACCAGCGGCCGTCCGGGCGGTCGAGAAACGCTTCCGCCGTACGCGCGGGCAGATTCCAGTAGCCCGGCATGACGGTGCCGCCGCGGATGACCAATTCCCCTTCCTCATCAAGGTCGGCGTCGCTTCCGTCCGGGCGGACCACCCGCGCCTCATCGTTGTCGCAGCACCCGCCGATCGGATACGGCGTGGTGCGCGCGTCCTCGATGGCATCCGGCAGGCGGTAAAACGTGCAGACGTTGGTTTCGGTGGGGCCGTAAAGGTTGTAATACGCCGGTCCGGGCAGCGCCCGGCGCAGCGCGTTGAGAGCACCAATCGGAAACACCTCGCCGGCGAAAAGCACCAGGCGCAGGTCCGGAAATCCGCCGTCGGCCAGCCCCCCGGTCTCCAGCATCAGCCGCAGGATCGACGGCGTCGAGTACCAGCAGGTCAGCCGCTGCTCGCCCAGCGTGCGTACCAGCAAGGACGGGTTTTTGCCGAGGGTTTCGTTGAGCAGGACGACCTCGGCTCCGTGGGTCAGCGGGACATACAGATCGAGGATCGACAGGTCAAAATGGAACGGGGCATGCGAGGAAAACCGGTCGTGCTCGACGGGCGCGAATTCCCGGGCGCACCAGTCGACAAAACTCAGCGCGTTCGCGTGGCTGAGCATCACGCCTTTGGGCACCCCGGTCGATCCCGAGGTGTAAAGCACGTAGGCCAGCTCCGGTGTCAGCGGCCCGGGTCCGTCCGGTCCGCGCAGCAGACAAAGGCCGTGACCAAGGTCGGCCACGGCATCAAACCCGGGCTCGGCCGCCAGCGGGTGGCCGGCGGCCGCCACTACCCACCGGACCTGGCAATCACGAAAAACAAATCCACTGCGGGCGACCGGGGACGCGGCATCAACCGGTACATACGCCGCCCCGGTCCGCAGAATCGCGAGGATCGCGGCCACCGACTCGATCGATTTCGGGGCGCAGAGGCCGATCCGGTCGCCGGGACGGGTGCCGTGGGCGGCCAGCGCGGCCGCCAGTCCGGCGCTGCGCGCCTCAAGTTCCGCGCAGGTCAGCCGCTGGCCGCTGGCCGGGTCACTGACCGCGGGACGTCCGGGGAAGCGGGACGCGGCGGCGAGAAAGCGGTCGTGGAGGGAGTCGGCCACCGGATCGGTCAGGCGAGTTTTTCCCGCACCAGGGCGACCAGTTCCGCGAGGGTGTCGAACGCCCCCATTTCATGCGCGTCGAGCGAGACCTTGAATGCCTCTTCGACGTGGGCCACGACCTTGATGGTGGCGATGGAATCGAGCACGCCGCCCGAGCGCAGCGGGGTGTCGTCCTCGAGTTCCTCGGCCGGGGTATCAGGCAGGAATTCCTCGAGGATATAGCGTTTCAGGCGGTCGTGGATCTCGGACTCGGTCATGGGGATTGGGAAACTGGTGAGCGGAGGAGCGGAGAAGCGGAGGGCGATTGGCGGGAAGGCATCGGGCGGCGTGCCATCAGGGATGCAGCGAGATTCCCAGTTGAAGCGCGTCCTGTTGCCGGCGCAAGCTTTCAAAAAACTGGCGTCCGATGTCGCCGTGCGATGCGGCCCCCGGGTGGGAATCCCAGGGGTTGAGAACCACCTCTTCGAGCGGTTTGCCCAGATACGGATTCTCGATGACCAGCACCTTGAATCCGGCGGCCTCGACCACCGGGCGTTCGACCGCGAGATCGCGCTCGCCGCGCGCCACCCGTTCGGTGGTCGGCAGGAAAACATATACCGGCACAATGCCGCGGGCGCGGCAGGCGGCGGCCATCGATTGATACGCCCATTGCAGCAGCTCGTCGGCATAGGGTTCGAGACGGCGCAGGTTCTCTTCGTCCGACTGGCGGGCATCGAGCCGGGCGCGGCGGACGATCGACTTGAGAAAGTCGTACTGCAGATCCGCCTCGTTCCGGAGCGCCAGCTTGACGAGCTGGCGGGCGCAGCGGGCCCGTTCGATGCCGTGAGCGACGTAGAACACGGCGTCGGGCTGGAATTCCGGGACCACCTGTTCGACGACCACGGTATTCTCGAGCACGGTGTAGCTGGTGACGGCGAAATTGAGGATTTCGACCGGCCGGGATGCCGCTCCCGCTTCATTGAGCCGGGCCTCGAGCACGCTTTCAAAGTCCTGCTCAGCGGGCACCCCGCGGCCCATGGTGTAGGAGGCGCCGATCATGGCGATGCGGTAGACGCCGACCGGCTTTTCCTTTGCATACGGGATGTCGCGCTGGCCCCACTCGTTGGTGCGCCACGGCACGCCGACGGTCACCCCTTCGGCATTCGGTTTGTAGGCGCGGTGACGCAGGTCGCCGGTCCGCCGCCATGCCTCCGCGTCCTCCGGAAAGTCTTCGGGCCGCTCAATGGTGTCGCGCGCCCGGATGGTGCCAAAGCGTTCGCGGAGGTGGCGGGTGTAGCCGTCGAGCGGGGTGAGCAGGCCTTCGTAGTACCCGCGCTCGACGAGCATCTGGGCCTCGGGACGCACATCGAGCCCCTGCATGGCATCCGCCACCTCACCCAATCGCCCCGGCAACCCGCGCTCGCGATTCCACAGACCGATCAGCAGCAGCGCTCCCATCAGCCCGCAGACGGTCAGGCGCGAGCGCGCGGGTGACAGATGCTCCGGCAGCGGATCCAGTCCGCGGTGCCGGAGGTACTGGCCGAGCACGCCGAGGCCGAGACCGAGACCGACCGCCCCGGCGGCCGCCGCCACCTCCATCCCGCTCGCCGTGCCGGCCCGCCCGATCACGGAAACCCACTCGCCCACCGACGGGCTCTGCCACAGCGACCACAGCAGGCACATCAGCACCAGCATGGCCCCGATCTGAGCGGCCCGGGCCAGCGCGGCCCGCGTGCTCCAGGCGACTTCCTTTTTCTTCAGCGATTTCGGCGCCGGCTTCGAGCGCAGGGCGACGTACGAGTTGACCATCACAAGCACGCCGAAAAGTCCCCAGAACAAGGCGTCGACCGTAAAAATCCCCCGGTCTTCGAACATCGGGACCCGCGCGTCCGCCCTCATCCAGAAGCTCTGCCAGGCATGCAGGATCCAGGTCGCAAAAAAGACCGCCGCCGTGGCGAGCAGCACGGCCGCCGTCGTGCCCATGCTTTTCACCCGCATGAAGACCGGGTAATAGACCAGCTTGGTCATCAGGTCTTTCCAGTAAATGTTGATACGCTGCCAGTAGTCGTTGAACCCGGACGCCAGCAGATAGAAGCGGTGGGTTTCCGGCAGGTTGAACCCGAACAGACAGAGCATGCCGACAACGAGGTGGAACAGCCCGGACATCCGCAGGTAAATCAGATAGCTTGAAATCAGGAAGACGAGCAGCGGACCGAGGCTCGACACCTCGCTGGCCGGAGGGCTCAGGTAATTGGTGACCAGGCGGTAAAGCACGAAATGAAACGCCCCCCGCGCCATCCATAACACCCCTTTCTGGTACACCTCCGCGGCCGGTGCGTTGTAATACGTGCGCTGGAACGTCTTGTAATCGACCACCGGGAACAACGTGAACACCGGATTCGGCAGCAGAAAAAAATAGGCCAGCCGGGTCCACCAGCCGGGCGATTGTTTCTCGTGCTTGAGCTCATAAAGATAGAGCGCGAGCCGGAACATGAAGAGGGCGCCGAGGGCCGGAATGATGACGCGCACGCGGTCGGACGCGGCAATGGCTCCGGCATGCACCGCCCCCATCACCACCGCCAGAACCAGCAGAATCACCACCCGCACCCCGAACCGGAAAGGCAGATGGCACACACCGATCAGCACGCCCGCCGCGATCAGCAGGTACGCCGCGCTCGTCGCTTTGAAAATAAAGCCGATCAATCCGACCGTCAGCAGCACGAAAAACGGCAGCCGGAACCGCAGCGGCAGCAGCGCATGCACCAGAAATCCGGCCGGCAGCAGCACACTGAAATACCCGCTGAAAGCGACCCGGTCCTCAATCGCGAGGACCTGGATGACCGCCAGGGTCAGCACCAACTGGACAAGCAGGCCGGCCAGCGGCAGGGGGCGCACCCGGGCGTGAGCGGCGGTGGTTTCAGGGAGCGCGGCGGACATCACTCACCTCATCGACCCCCACCCCCGGCACTGTCAAGACCGGGCCGGACGCCCGGAAAGCACGGCACCACGATGTATACGGGGAGATCCGGAGATGGTCGCGGGCCGCGGGCCGCGCGGTCGGTCGGGCGGTCGGGCCCGCGGACGGCGTTCCTCCCGCACACTCCGCTTTCCGGTGGAAAAGATTCAGGCAACTTGGCTTCCGGAGCAATTTCCCGCTTGCCCATCCGCCGGACCTGCGCATTTTGATGGTCCCCGAAACCAGACAACGGGCTCTCGTGGCGGAATTGGTAGACGCGTATGACTCAGGATCATATGGGGCAACCTGTGGAGGTTCGAGTCCTCTCGAGAGCACCACTTTTAGTCAGCAGGACGGTTTTTGGCGCGGCGCTCCCGGCGGCGATCGCCCGTTGGGGCCGCAGGTGCTCCGGAACTCCGCGGCCGTCCGCCCCGCCTCAATCGAGGTATACAAACTCATTGGCGCCCATGAGGGCGCGCGCATAGCTGGTCCACGCCTGGCGCGACCGTTCATCGTGCGGCCGGTCGACCGGCAGCCGGGCGCGGAAGGCGGCGAGGTAGGCGATGCCCTGGGCGGTTTCCCCGGCGGTGGCGTTGCGGCCGTAGGCGAGCCGGTGGGCCAGCGCCATGGCGGCCACTTCATTTCCCGGGGTGGTCGCGGCGGTGACGCGTTCGGCGAAACCGGCGGCCTGGGCCTGGGTGAACGGGTCGTTCATCGCGAAGAGTGCCTGCAGCGGAGTGGTGCTGGAGAAGCGGGCACCGGTGGTGGCATTGGTGTCGGCCCCGTCAAACACCGCGAAAAACGGATGCCGGCGGATCCGCTGCTGCATGACGTAGACCGAGCGGCGGTTCGTTTCGTAAACCGCCGTGAACGGGCTGTGCTGCGTCCAGTTCCATTCGCGCAGCGGCGGAAATGGATGCGGCCCGCCCATACCGCGCTCCAGCCGCCCGCTGACCGCCAGCAGCGCGTCGCGGATCGATTCCGCATCCAGTCGGCGCCGCGGAAACGACCAGAGCAGGTCGTTCGCGGGGTCGACACTTTGCGGGTCGGCGGACGCCGCTTCGGCCGGTGGGTGGGTGTTCCCGGCCGCCTTGGCCACGACGGGCACGGTGGCCGCGGAGACGGCGGCGGGAGCGGGAACGGGGGCGGAAGCTGCGGACGCCGGCGGCGGTTCCGTGGACGGCAGTGTGCCGGCCCGCTGACGCCAGGTGGCGCTCGCGAGCAGGCGGCGGTGCATTTTTTTGACGGACCAGCCGTCCTCGATGAATCGGGCGGCGAGCCAGTCGAGCAATTCCGGATGGGTGGGTGGCTGGCCCATGGCGCCGAAGTCGTTGGGGGTGGCGACCAGTCCTTTGCCGAAGTGGTGCTGCCAGATCCGGTTGACCATGACGCGCGCGGTCAGCGGGTTTTTCGGACTGGCGATTTCCCCGGCGAGCTGCAGGCGACCGCTGCCTTTTTCCTCGGGCGGCACCGGGGCGCCGCCGAGGACCGAGAGGAACGCGCGCGGCACTTCGTCGCCGAGGTTGAATGGTTCGCCGCGTTTCTGGATGCGGCTGTTGCGGGGGGTGCCGTCGACCACCGCATAGGCGCTCGGGATTTCCGGCAGGCGGTCCTGCAGGGCGTCGCGTTTGGCGCGGATGCCGCGGAAAGCCTCGAGCAGCTCGAGCTGCGTCCGCTTCGGTTCGAATGCCGGGGTGCGTCCTTCCGCCTTGTCGCGGGCCGCCTGGCGCTCGGCCTGCAGGTCGGCCAGTTCTTTGTCGATGGCCGCCAGTTCCTCCTGAAACGGAGCCATCAGCGCGTCGACTTCCTCCGACGGGATCAACGGCACGAAATCGCGCGGGCGTTTTTTATTTTCCGACCCCGGAAAGGGAAACCGCGTGCTCTCGAAGATGCCGTAGAGAGCGTAGTAGTCGCGCATCGAGACCGGGTCGAATTTGTGGTCATGACAGCGGGCGCAGCTCAGCGAGAGCCCCATGGTCGCCTTGCCCAGGGTGTCGAGCACATCCTCAATCGTCTGGTGCATCGCGGTGTCGGGGTCGACGCTGAACCGGCGCGCCTGAGCCAGGAAACCCGTGGCCACCACCTGCCGCTTCCGGGCCTCGGCATCCGCCGCCGGCAGCAGGTCGCCGGCAATCTGCTCGCGCAGAAACTGGTCGTACGGCATATCCCGGTTGAAGGCGTCGATGACGTAATTGCGGTAGAGGTACGCCTGCGGCACCGGGTAGTCGGCGCTTTCCCCGGCGGTGTCCGCATAACGCGCCACATCCAGCCAGTGGCGCCCCCAACGCTCACCGTAATGCGGCGAGGCCAGAAACCGCTCGGTGGCCGCGGCCATGGCGGCCGGCACGCCGCCGGCCGCCGCGGCTTCCCCGAGAAATTGGTCCGACTCCTCCGGCGTCGGCGGCAGCCCGGTGAGCAGGAAACTCAGCCGCCGCACCAACGCTTCGGGGGCTGCCTCCGGGCTCGGCGACAGGCCGCGGTCTTCCAGCCGGGCGAGGATAAAGAGGTCGATCGGCGAGGTGGCCCAGCCGGTGGTGCGCACAGCCGGCGGCTCCGGGTCGGTCAACGGGCGCATCGCCCAGTTCGATGGCGGCAGCGGCGCGGCCGAGCCCACCCATGCCCCGACCGCCAGCACCCAGCCGGCAACCGGAATCCGAAATACCATGGTGCGCCTGTTCACGCCTCACTTATCTCCGGTCCGGAGGTCGGAAGCCACCCTAAATCACCGTGCCGGATCGGCTGAGCTGCGGCCGGAGCCGCCGGCCAAGATGAGGGATTTTCGATGAGCACGCGTGGTCCGGTCCACGCCCCGGCCAGCGCGCCCGGGCCCGCGGAATGGTCCTGCTTTCCGAACCGATGCGCCGGTCACTGGCTGATTTTCAGACGCAGGAAGGCGCGGCCACCGGGATCGGCCGGGCGGGAGTCGCGGAGAGTGACCGTGGAGGATCCGTCGCCGTGATCGACTTCGGTCACCGTGGTTCCGGTCGGTTGCCAGGCGTCCGCTTCCAGAGAAGGCGACGCTTCCAGCGTGTACGTCAGGCCTGGAGTGCTTTTCCAGCGACGGAAGCGCAGGGCGGCGGACGAGCGGCCGTCCGCTTCGACCATGACAAGTTCAGGCAGCCGGGCCGGGTCCGGAGCCTGCGGGTCGAGCCCGAGAGCGAAGGCCACGAGGTTCGGGATGCCGGCGGCATGGGGAGCGGCCAGCGGCCCGCTGACTTGCGGGTCGGCACGCTCGGCGTCGCTGAAAACATCAAAGGTCCAGCCGGCAAACTCGCGGGAGAAAAAGGGCTCGGGTTCACCGGGTGCACCGCCGGGACGGCCGCTCGCCGCCCAGCTCCGCGGGTCGCTCCAGGCGTCCGGGACGGTGCCGGAAGGATCTTGCACGACGAGCGCGTAGCCGCCACCGAGGCTGGCCGGCGACCAGTCGGGAGCGTACACAAAATCGAGGATTTCCTCGCCGACGGCGTCGACCAGTCGCACCCGCTCGCCCGCATTGTCGAGCACACCGGAGAACGGACCGAGCGGTGCGGTGGCGGCGCCGTAGCGCAGGGCGAAGGCGGCGGGGCGGGCGGCGAGCGCGAGGCGGGCGCCGGCCGACAGCGTAGTCCCGGCAGGAAAGGCATAGGTGATCCCGTCGGTGAACCGGCATCCCTCGAGGGAGAGCGGGGCGGCCCCGATGTTGACCAGTT
>JALRGF010000477.1 GCA_023253495.1 Verrucomicrobiales bacterium | reverse complement strand
TCCTGCGGGAGCGGGACGCGTTCGCGTGGGTAGCTCAGCGATTCTTCCTCGGGCGCGCCGCAGCCGGCGAGGAGCATGGCGAGGGCGAGGGCGAGCCGCGCGGCGGTGCGGGGGCGGCGCGGTGGCGGGTGAGGCGTGGTGGCGGCGGGCGCGCTCATTGGTAGGTGGTGAATCGGCGCGGGTCGTAGGCTTCGCGGATGGCTTCGCCGACAAAAGTGACGAGGAGCAGGACCACGGTGATGGCAAGGAAGGTGAAGGTGACGATCCACCACGCGTGGGTGGCACCGAGGCCGATCTCGAGCATTTCGCCCCAGCTCGGCATCGGGCGGGGCAGACCGAAATTGAGGAAGTCGAGCGCGGTCACGGCATTGATGGCCCCGGCCACGGTGAACGGCAGGAAAGTGACGAGGGTGGCCACGGTATTCGGCAGGATGTGGCGGAAGATGGTGCGGCCCGGCCCGGCACCGAGCAGGCGGACCGCGGCCACGTAGTCCCGCGCTTTTTCCCGCAGGGTGGCGGTGCGCAGGAAAGCGGAATCACCAGCCCACGAAAAGGCCACGAGGATGAGCAGCAGCAGGGCGACACGGACCGACACGGCGACATCCGCCGGGACCAGGGTTACGCCGATGATGACGACATAGAGGAACGGGATGTTCTGCCAGATTTCGATGAGCCGCTGGCCGAGCAGGTCGAACCACCCGCCGAAATACCCCATGGCACAGCCGATGGCGGTGGCCAGCAGGTAGACGGCGGCCGTGAAAACGAGGGCAAACGTCATGACGATGCGGAAGCCGTAGAAAAGCCGGGCCAGCACGTCGCGGCCGGTCGGGTCGGTGCCGAGCCAGTGGCCGGTGGCCAGACTGGGGGCGGCCGGGTGGACGAGGCCCTCGCGCAGGTCGTTTTCCAGCGGTCCGTAGGGCACTGGCGGCATGAGCACCCAGTTGCCCCGGCCTTCGGCGCGGAACTTTTCGCGCAGTGCGCGATAGTTCGTTTCGTAGGCGTAATCCTCGCCGAAGGTGGTTCCGGGAATGATGGCGCCGTAGGTCGGGAAGTGGTAACGGCCTTCGTGTTTGACGATCAGGGCGCGGTTGTTGATGAGCAGTTCGGCACCGAGTGAGAGAACATAAAGCAGCACCAGCAGCAGGAACGACCACCACCCGCGGCGGATCGAGCGGAATCGGCGCAGGCGTTTTTGCGTCAGGGGACTGAGGCGGATCATGTCGGGAAAATCAGTGGAATTTGACGCGCGGGTCGACCAGGGCCACGGCAAGGTCGCTCACGATGTTGCCGAGCATGATGAGCAGCGCGGTCAGCAGGGTGGTGCCCATGACCACGGGATAATCGCGGTCGATGGCCGATTCGAAGAACAGCAGACCGAAGCCGTTGATGTCGAACACACGCTCGATCAGAAACTGACCGGCCACCAGCAGTGTGACCAGGCGGCCGAGGGTGGTGGCAATCGGGATGAACGCATTGCGCAGGGCATGACGGCGCACCGCCTGGTCAAACGGGCGGCCCTTGGCCACCGCGGTGCGGATGTAGTCGGCCGACAGGTTGTCCATCAGCTGGTTCTTCATCATCATGGTGAGGAAAGCGAACGACCCGATCGTGTAACAGAGCAGCGGCAGCGCGGAATGCTTCAGGATGTCCAGTACTTTGCCGGTCAGCGACAGGTCGGCAAAATCATGGCTGACAAAGCCGCCGGCCGGAAACCACCCGAGGTTCACCGCCAGCCAGGTCACCAGCAGCGCCCCCAGCGCAAACGACGGAATCGCGTAGCCTCCGAAAACCAGCAGCGACGTCAGATTATCGAACGGCCGGTTGTGCCGCAGCGCCTTGAAGAGCCCCAGCGGGATCGAAATAAGATACGTGATCAGCATCGTCATCACGCCGTAGTAGAGCGACACCGGGAGCCGGTCGCGGATCATGCTGACCACGGTGTCCTGATAACGGGTCGATCGGCCGAGGTCGCCAGTCAGTACCCCGGTGAAACGGTTCTGATAGACTTCCAGGCGGTCGATGGGAGGCGGCGGTGTGGCGGGCGCGGCTCCGTCGGCCGGCGGGGGTGCCGCGGCCGGCTCGCGCGGCCCGAGGACACGCACTTTCCACGGACCGGGGTCGCCGCCGCCCGCAGTGGTCAGACGGTAATCGCCAGGTCCGTCACGGTGCACCGTCATCGCTTCGCGGGTCAGCGCGGTGCGCACCGGCAATGAGGCCCGGTCCGCCGGAAAATCGAACTTCTTGCGCCCGACCGCGGTCGGCCAGACGCCGAGCCATTTGGCGTACGCCCGGAGGTAGTTGGTGTCGTCCAGATTGTAGAACTCCTTGAGCTGGTCGATCTGCTCGGCCGAGAGCGCCTGTTTCTGGCCCACCTGGCCGCCGCGGGCCCCGCCGTCCGCCGAGGCCCGGCGCATCTGGGCCAGCAGCGACTCGACCGGCCCGCCGGGCACAAAGCGCGTCATGATGAAAACCAGCAGCGTCACTCCCAGCAGGGTGGGCGGAATGAGCAGAAGGCGACGGATGAAATAAGCGCGCATGAACGGAGTGAAGCACCCACGCTAGACCGGCCCGGGGCCCCGTTCCAAGGCAAAGTTCGTCGCGGGCGCCCCGGTCGGCAGCTGGCGACGAGAGCGGCACCGGCATCCAGCCCTCAGCCCTTATGGCGAGCGGCCGGCTCATACATGCGCTGCTCAAGCGCCTCCGTCCGCGGAAGCACCGGACAGCGAAAGGCATCGAATCCGGACAGGTAACCTGTGCATTTGGACAAGTAACCTGTGCGTTTCGAGGGGACGTCCATAGGGACAGGTAAACTGTCCGTCCGAGGGACCGTCCATAGGGACAGGTAAACTGTCAGCCCCCAAGTGGGGGCGCACGTACGGACAGGTAAACTGACCGTCCCGGACAGGTAAACTGACCGTCTCGCCAAATAAGCATTTATGAACAGGGCTCGTCTGCCGGCGGGTCAGGGGGGGCTCGG
>JALRGF010000456.1 GCA_023253495.1 Verrucomicrobiales bacterium | reverse complement strand
GTCCTTCCCGTTCTTCGCGGCCTCGATCGCAATGAGCGCATGCCAATGGTCCGGCACCGCCAGCATCACGGTATCAATGTCCTTGCGGGCCATCATCTCGCGGTAATCACGCAGAGCCGCACAGTCCTTGTTCCCATTCTTGGAATTGATCGCATTGACGGCCTGCTCGAGATGACGCTTGTCGAGATCACAGGCCGCAATCACCTGACACCCGGGCACATTCATGAAGGCTCCCGTATTGCCCGGTCCCTGCATCCCCCAGCCGGCGCCGGCCATGACGATCTTGTTCGACGGCGACGTCTGGCCGTTGAGTCCGAGCACCGATCCCGGCACCACGAGGGGTGCGGCCAGCGCGGCGGTGGATTTCAGGAACGAACGGCGCGAACGCCGCGCCACGGAGGAACCGGAAGTTTTCATAGCGTGGTATTTTCGGGGGACTGGTGATTGATAAGCGGAGCGGTCAGTGCGAGGGGGGACCAAGGACCCGGTCAGACCATCACACGCGTCCGCGGCGCCGCGCAAGACGGGAGTTTCCCCATCCGGGCGTCACGGCGCGCCTGAGGCGTCCGGCGGTCCTCATGACCGCGGGCCGGCCGCGGAAGCCGCGTCGGCGTCGAGCGAAGCCCGGAGCCGCGGCAGCAGTTCGCCGAGGACCAGACTTTTTTTGGCGATGAGATCGCTGACCTGACCGCTGAGCCTCTGCCGGTCCTCCTGAGTCAGATCCTTGGCGGTGAGGATGATGACCGGGGTCCGGGCGAAGCGGTCGATCAGACGGAATCGCGCCAGAAATTCGAAACCGTCCATCTCCGGCATCATCAGGTCGAGCAGCACCACCGCCGGCTCGACCGACTGCAGGATGTCCAGGGCGATGCGCCCGTTGGCGGCCGTGACCACTCCCCAGCCTTCGCGTTTGAGCGAGCGTTCGAGCAGCTCGCGGATCTCGGGATCGTCCTCCACCACGAGAACGGGCAGCTCCGGGCGCGGATGCGGATCGAGCTTCCGGAGCACCGAAGAAAGACGGCGCCAGTCGACGGGTTTGGACAGAAAATCGGCCACACCGAGCGTCAATCCCATTTCCCGGCCGCTGGTGATGGTGACTACGAGAACGGGGATGTGCGCCAAGGCGGGATCCCCCTTGATTTCGGAAATGACCGACCAGCCGTCCATGCCCGGCATCATGATGTCGGTGGTCACGGCCACCGGATGGCAGCTGCGGACGAGAGCCAGCCCGTCCCGGCCGTTGGTGGCCGTGCGCGGCTGAAATCCTTCGCGCGTCAGAAACCGCGACATCATGTCCAAGGCGTTCGGGTCGTCGTCAATCACCACCACCACCGGCCGCGCCGCATCCTCATCATCCTCCACCGCCGCGGCCGCCGCCGTCCCATCCGGTGCCGCCGGCGGCACCTCAGCCTCGGGCTCGGGTGCGCGTTCCGGCAGGCGCAGCGTGAACGTCGACCCCTCGCCCTCCACGCTGGTCACCGTGATGTCGCCGCCCAGCATCTGGCTGAATTTGCGGCTGATGGCCAGACCGAGGCCGGTGCCGCCGTATTTGCGGGTGGTCGAGGCGTCGGCCTGGGTGAACGACTGGAACAACTTGCCCAGCTGTTCGGCATTCATGCCGATGCCGCTGTCGCGGACCTCGAACGACAGCCAGTCGCCCGTCTCTCCGGTGGTCCGGGTGACGGTCAGCTCGATAAGTCCCTGGTCGGTGAACTTGCTCGCGTTGCTGAGCAGGTTGAAGAGCGTCTGGCGGATCTTGGTCAGGTCGCTGTGGATTGATCCGACATCATCCGGCATGTTGATTTTCAAATTATTGCCATTTTTGGCAACCAGCGGGACCACTGTGCCCTCGACCTCGCGGACCATGGTGGCGACATCGATCGGCTCGCAGAACACGGTCATTTTGCCCGCCTCGATCTTGGAAATATCGAGCACGTCATTAATCAGGCCGAGCAGGTGTTTGCCGGCTCCGTGGATTTTTTTCAGATCCGGGATGAATTCCTCCTGTCCGAGGTCCTCGGCCTCCTCCATGAGCATTTCGCTGTAACCGATGATGGCATTCATCGGGGTGCGCAGCTCATGGCTCATATTCGCGAGGAAGGCGCTTTTGGCACGATTGGCATTTTCGGCGCTTTCCATGGCCGCCTGCATGTCGGCGGTGGCCGCGTGCACGGCCTCGTTGAGGCGGACATGTTCCTGGCGGACGCGGTTGGTCAGGGAGTTGAAAATGGCGGCCAGCCGGCCGAGCTCGCTTTTGCCCGGCTGCGGGATCGGGTCGTCGGCCAGCTCCTTATAGCGGCCGGCGGAAACCAGCTCGCCGGTGCGTTCGACGGCGCGCGTGAGCACCGAGAGCGGGCGGACCAGCCCGCGGTTGAGCGCCCAGACGGCAATGGCGAGGATCACCACGACGGTGGCGATCACATAGCCCATGAGCAGGCGCACCATGTGGCTGGCCACCGCCGTGGCGCGAGCCTCGCTGGTCACGAAGGCCACTTTCCAGTAGGCGTCGGGGACGTGAAACATGAACCCGACCGACGGTTTCCCGAGCCATTGGTCGTCCTTCATCTTGAAGGTCGAAAACAACTGCGAGCCGGCATCGTCGCGCGCCAGCGGATCGGCCAGCGCCGCCGAAAGAAGCGCCGCGTCCTCGCCGCTGATTTTGGCGCTGTCGGAGGCCAGCTGGCGCGCCATGTCCGGCGTGAATCCCGGAGCGGCCGCGGCCCGGCGGAGGATCTCCCGGTTCATGGCCGCGGCCTCGTCGGCCAGCGGACGCACCAGCGGATGCGCGGCGGCCACCTCTCCGATGGTCAGAAATTCCCATTGCGGACGGCCATCGACCGCCTGGCCGACCTGGCGGCGGGCCATGGACAGGTCGGGGAACGAGAGGCAGCGGTTGGTCTGGTCGAAAATCGCGACATACCCGTCGATTTTGCCCCCCCAGACCGCGGAGAATTCCTCCATACCCTCGATCTTGAGGTCCACCGTGGTCACTCCGAGGAAACCGCCGGCCGCGTCCGCCACCGGCTCGGTATGGGTGACCATGGGCTGGCCCGAATACGGGTCGGTGTACGTCCGGCTCCACAGGCCTTTTTTGCCCATGGCGTGGCGCCCCACGACGTACCAGTCCTCCTGGTGGTAGCCGGCGCCGGGCTGGTTGTAGTCGTCGATGAACGCCAGTCTTCCGGCCGGCTCCCGCGCCCAGAAAAAACTCGCGCGCTCGGCGGCCGGGTCGAAGCGCCGCGGCTCCGGCCAGACACCGCCGCCGGCCACCCCGCGGTCGCCGCCAAATTCAATCATTACCGGGGCCAGCGCCATGACCGCCTCCCGGTCCCGCGGCAGGGTGCCGACCGCTGCGGCCAGGCTGCGATTGAGCGCGCCGATCTCGCGCAGTCGCCCGTGCAGGCTGGTGACCGCGTCGTTGCCCATCTGTTCGATGAGTCGGTACGATTCCTGGGCGACCAGCTGTTTGCCCCGCGTGTTCATGACGAGCACGATGCCTGCGACCAGCCAGGCGATGACGACCAGCGGCAGCAAGGTGCCGAGAACACCGAGTCGTTTGTACCATTTGATGGGATCGTGGCTCATGGATTGTCGGCGCCAGACATACGTTCAGGGCGGGTTTTGCGCATTTACTTTTTGCGGGGCGCCGGCTAAACGTCCCGCTCCGGCTTGCCGATGCGGCGCCCGACACTCTGTTTTTCCAGTCCTCCTCGATTCTCCGACCCCGCCAACCATGCCGAAAATCCTGATCGTCGAGGACAATGAAATGAACCGGGACATGCTCTCCCGCCGCCTGGAACGCCGCGGATTCGAGATCATCATGGCGGTCGATGGCGCGGAGGGTGTCGCCATGGCCCGCTCCGAGCACCCGGCCCTCATCCTCATGGACATGAGCCTGCCGGTAATGGATGGATGGACGGCCACCCGCACCCTCAAGGACGATCCCGCCACCCGGGCTATCCCGGTCATCGGCCTGACCGCCCACGCCATGGCCGGAGATCGCGAAAAATGCCTGGAAGCCGGATGCGACGATTACGACACCAAGCCGGTCGAATTCGCCCGCCTGATGGAAAAGATCACCGCCCGCCTGAACCCGACCGCATCATGAGCGAGGCCCCCCATGGCGTCGATCCGGTGGCCCAGCTGCGCCACGATCTGCGCACCCCGGTCAATCAGATCCTTGGCTACAGCGAAATGCTCGAGGAGGACGCCGAGGCCGAGGGCCGGACCGAATGCGCGTCCGACCTGAAGAAAATCCAGGCGGCCTCACGCCAGCTGCTCGCCCTGATCAATACCAAGATCACCGCGGAAGCGCTCGGCACTGCCGGCGCCGCACCACCCCCGGCCCCCGCCCCATCAAAGTCAGACCGCCCGGAAACGCCGGCCGCCCCGCGCTGGGCGCAGGCACCGGAAGCCGCGGAGGAAACCGCCCCCGCCCGCTTCGAGGGCACGGTCCTGGCTGTCGACGACAACCAGAGCAATCTGGACGTTCTCCAGCGCCGCCTCGAACGCCATGGCCTTTCCGTGGTCACCGCGGTCAACGGCCGCGAAGCGCTCGAGAAAGTGGCCGTCCAGTCGTTCGACCTGATCCTGCTCGACATTATCATGCCCGAACTGGACGGGTACCAGGTCCTGCTCGAGCTGAAAAAAGACCCGGGCCACCGGCATCTGCCGGTCATCATGATTTCCGCGCTCGACGAACTGGACAGCGTCATCCGCTGCATTGAGGCGGGTGCTGAGGACTATCTGCCAAAGCCCTTCAATCCGACCCTGCTGCGCGCCCGCATCAGCGCCTGCCTGGAAAAAAAGTCCCTGCGCGACGCCGAACAACGCCACCTGCGCACCATCGAGGAAACAAAACAACGGCTCGACGGCGAACTCGCCGAGGCCGCCCATTACGTGCGCTCGATCCTGCCGGAGCCGGCAACCGCTCCGCTGCCCATCGACTGGAAATACCAGCCGTCGACCGAACTCGGCGGCGACGCGTTCGGCTACCACTGGATCGATCCGGACCATTTTGCCGTCTACCTGCTGGACGTCTGCGGCCACGGCGTCGGGGCCTCCCTGCTTTCCGTAACCGCCATCAACGTCATCCGTTCCGGCTCGCTGCCGCACACGGATTTCCGCGACCCGGGCGCGGTGCTTTCCGCCCTGAATGTCGCTTTCCCGATGGAGAAGCAGAACAACATGTACTTCACCATCTGGTACGGCGTGTTCCACGCGCCCTCGCGGACGCTCCGCCACGCCAGCGGCGGCCACCCGCCCGCGCTGCTCCTCACCCCGGACGACACCGGCGGCCAGCAGTGCCACCGCCTCCGCGCGCCCGGACTGATTATCGGCGCGATGGACGACATCGTCTATCAGTCGCACTCGTGCCACCTGCCCCCGGGCTCGCGCCTGCTGGTCCTCTGCGACGGCTGCTACGAAATCACCCGCCCCGACGGTCGGGTGCTCGAATTCGACGAATTCGCCGACTTCATGCAGCAACACGGGGCGGAGCCGGACGGGCTTGAGCGCCTGGAAACCTGGGTGCGCGATCTCAATGGTCCCGGACCGCTCGACGACGACTTCTCCATCGTCCGCATCCTCTTCTGAGAATGGCCCCCCGACTCCACCTGCAACTGCCCAACGACTTCGGCGAAATCCCCCGTGCCAACGAGGCTGCCACCGCCTGGCTGGAGGAACACGCCGTGCCGATGGCTGCGACCTACCTCGCCAACCTCGCCATCGAGGAACTCGTCACCAACTGCATCAAGTACAGCTACCCCGACGCCGGCCGCCACCTCATCGACATCGAACTCTCCCTCCCGCCCGGCGAACTGATTATCACCGTGACCGACGATGGTGCGGCCTTTGATCCGGTGCGCCAGACAGCTCCCGACACCACCCTCCCGATCGAGGAACGCCCGATCGGAGGCCTCGGGCTTCACCTCCTGCGCCAGATGGCTGATGACTTCTCCTACGCCCGCATCGACGACCACAACCGTGTCACCCTGCGCAAAAGCTTGACCTGAACCCGCCCGGACCATTCACTTCTCCACCACATCCCCGTCCCCCCGCGTTTCCGATCACCCCAACTACCTCAATCCATGAGCACCCTGACCATCAACACCCGCACGAAAAACAATCCGTCCGGACAGGCTGAAACCACCATCGCCCTCGATGGCAACCTCGACAACAGCACCGTCGCCTCGCTCGAGACCCGCCTGATGCCGCTGCTCGCCGCCAAGCCGGACCAGTTGATCTTCGATCTCGCCGGCTTGAAATATGTCACCAGCGCCGGCATCCGTCTTTTCTTCATGGCCGCCAAAAAGCAGAAGCTGCACTGCGGCAACGCGTCGTTTGTCAATCTGCAGCCGCAGATCCAGGAGGTCTTCAACATCATGGGCAGCCTGCCGGACATGAACGTCTTCACCAGCCAGCAGGAACTCGACTCCTACCTGCTGGCCCGCCAGCGGACTTACCAGCCCTGAGGTTCCGCTCCCCCGCTCCTGCCGCCCGACCCCCGTTCGCACGATGCCGGAAACCCTGAAAAGGATCGGCCTCGGCCTGGTGCTCATCGCCCTGGCCGCCGGCGTGCTCCTGTATTCCGACCGCAGGTCGCGCCTGAACGCCCGGGGATCAGAGGTCGCGGACGGTCAGGCCCCCCGCCCGATCCGCGTCGCCCTCGTCCAGCACGCTTCCCTCTCGGTGCTCGAGGAGGGAGCGGCCGGGGTGATCGAGGCCCTCGCCGCCCGCGGCTATCGCGACGGCGGGCGGATCTCCCTGCGCCGCTTCAACGCCGAGTCGGACATCGGCACCGCCAACGCCATTGCCCGCGAAGTGAGCGGCGGCACCTTCGACCTCATCATCAGCCTGAGCACGCCGTCGCTGCAGACGGTGGCCAATGCAAACAAGACCGGAGCCCGCACCCGCCACGTCTTCGGCCTGGTCACCGACCCGTACGCCGCCGGCGTCGGCATTGAGGGGCCCGGGCCCGGGCAGAACCCGCCGCACCTCACCGGCTTCGGCTGCCTGCAACCGGTGGAGGAAACCTTCCGCATGGCCCGCACCCTGAACCCGGCCCTCCGCTCGGTCGGGCTCGTGTGGAATCCGGCTGAAGCCAACTCCCTCGCCCAGACGCGCATCGCCCGGCGCCTCTGCAGCGAAATGGGCATCACCTTGGTCGAGGCCAGCACTGAAAATACCACCGGAGCCCTTGAGTCCGCCAATTCGCTCTTCGCCCGCGGCATCGAGGCGCTCTGGATCAGCGGTGACATCACCGTCTCCCTCGCCGCCGAAGCGCTCATCCACGCCGCCCGACGGGCCCGCGTGCCCGTTTTTTCATCGCTCCCGCCCAGTGTGCAGCACGGATCGCTCTTCGACCTCGGGGCCAACTACGTCGAGGTCGGCCGCACCGTCGGCACCCGCGCCGCCGACGTCCTCGACGGCCGCGACCCGGCCACCATGCCGGTCGTCAACAACGTGCCGAAGATTTTTCTCTACAACGACACCGTGCTGGCCGACCTCAACCCCGGCTGGAGCGTGCCGGAGTCGGTCCGCCAGCAGGCCGACGGCTGGGTCACCGCCACGTCGACCCGGTTGCCGTCGAAGGACGCCCCCCGGCCCGCCCCGGCGTCCAAGCCTTCGGCAGGCCGGAAATGGCGGCTCGACCTGATCGAGTACCTCGAGACCCCGAATGTCGAAATGAACCGCGAGGGACTGCTCGACGGACTGGCCGAGGCCGGCTGGCAGCGCGACCGGGATTTTGAGCTGCGGATCCGCAATGCCCAGGGCGACATGTCGGCTCTCAATCTGATGATTGATGCCGCGCTTTCGGAGGGGAGCGACCTGCTGCTGCCCTCGACCACGCCGGCCCTGCAGGCCGCGCTGCGCCGCGCTCAGGGCCGGCCTGCGGTGTTTTCACTTGTGGCCAATCCGGTGGTGGCCGGCGCCGGGCGCAGCGACACCGACCACCTGCCGTTTGTCACCGGTGCCTACCTGCCCGCTCCGCACGAGGAAGGCCTGGCTGCCCTGCGCCTCTGTCTGCCCGGCGTGACCCGCATCGGCACCCTCTTCGCCCCCGCCGAAATCAACTCGGTCTTCTACAAGGACCATCTGGTTGAGGTCGCCGGAAAGATGGGCCTGGAGGTCGAAGTCATCGGGGTCAGTTCCCCCAGCGAAGTGGCGGAAGCCGCCCTCGCCCTGACCAGCCGCGGCATCCAGGCACTCTGCCAGATTTCCGACAACCTGACCGGAGCCAGCTTCGCCAGCATCGGCCAGGTCGCCCGCCGCGCCCGCCTCCCGCTGGTCGGATTCGCCTCCGGCCAGGCGCGCCACGGCGCCTTCATGACGGTCTCGCGCGATTTCCACGATGGCGGCATGGCGTCTGCCCGCCTCGCCGTGCGTGTCCTCAACGGGGAGTCCCCCGCCAGCATCCCGTTTGAAAAGGTGGATACCATCCGCTACCTCTTCAACCCGAAGGTCGCCGCCGAATCGGGCGTCTCCCTGCCCGCCAGCCTGCTGGAAGAAGGTACTGTCGTCGACTGACCGGCCCATGGAAATCACCACCCATCCCCTCGGAGAACGTTGCACCCTCGTCCTCAACGGCCGCCTCGATGCCAACTGGTCCGATCACGTCGGCCAGGCGATCGAAGCCGCCATCCGCTCGGGTCAGCACCACCTGGAACTCGATTTCCAGGAGGTCCGATACGTGAGCTCCGCCGGCCTGCGGGTCCTGATCAAATACTTCAAGCAGCTCCGGTCCGCGCGGGGCAGCCTGCGGGTGGTGCGACCGACCGACGAAGCCACAGCCATCCTCAATCTCTCCGGTCTGGCCTCCCTGCTCACCGCTCCCGCGACTGCTGCGGCCGCGAGCGCCACCCCGGACGACGCCCCGGAATCGTGGCAGGACGATGGCGTGCACTTCCAACGGCACCAGCTGTCCGTGGACGCCCGCCTCACTCTGCAGGCGGTCGGCCAGCCCGATCGTTTCGGTTCCGGCACCCTTGACGGAGAGGCCGCCACCATCCTCCGCTGTGAGCCGGATGTCATCGCCCTCGGTCTCGGGGGCTTCGGATCCTCTGCCGAAGATGTCCGTCCGCGGCTGGGCGAATCGCTGACGGTCGCCGGAGCCGCGGTGGCCCTGCCGACCGACGGCAGCAGCGTGCCTGACTATCAGGTGACAGAAGCCGACCTGGTGCCGACCCTCTCGCTGGCCTACGGCCTCATCGGCCGCGGCCGGTTCCGCCACCTCCTCCGCTTCGAGGCCTCCGCCGCGCCGCGCGGAGTGCTGGCGCTCTCGTCGCTGATCGAGACCGCTTTCCGGACGTCCGGTGCCGATGCCGTCGGATTCGCCCTCCTCGCTGAAACGGCCGGGGTGGTTGGCGCCACGCTGCGCCGGTCACCCGCCGACGCCGGAGGAAAATCGCCCTGGGATTTCCCGTCGATCCGCGACTGGCTGTCGTTCACCACTGAGCGCACCGACGAGCGCTCGCTCGTGCTCGCCACCGGTTTTGCGGTCCGCCACCCCGATCCGGATCGGGCCGCTTTTTTCCGGCCGCTCGGTGCGGACGGAAGCCCGCAGGCCCACTGCCACGCCGCCGTCTTCCCCTACCGGCCGCTGCCGAAAGGACGGCTTGACCTGCCGGAAGCGGTTGCCGCGCTGATGGCCACCGACTCCGCCCAGACCGTGCTCCACCTGCTGACGGACGACCGCCCGTTCGAAGGACTGGGCGAGACCGATCTGATGCGCGGCGCCTGCTGGGTGGCTCCGCTCGACACCCATTCCCCCGCCCCCTGACCGTTCCCCCATGACTCTGCTCATCAGCGCCGCCACCATCGGACTGATCCTCGCTCTGCTCGCGCTGGGGGTCTATCTGAGTTTCCGCATCTTTCATTTCGCCGACATCACCGCGGACGGATCGATCACGCTCGGGGCCTCGGTCACTGCCATCCTGCTCGTCCACCAGTGGGCGCCCGCCACCGCCACCCTCGCCGGCGCGCTCGCCGGCACCGCCGCCGGCGCCCTGACCGGAATCCTCCACACCAAATTCAAGATCAACGGCCTGCTCAGCGGCATCCTCGTCATGACCGCGCTCTATTCGATCAACCTCCACATTATGGGACGCAGCAACGTGCCGCTGCTCAACGAGGTCACTCTCTCCTCCCAGGTCGAGGCGCTCGGCCTGCCCTTCTTTCCGTCCGGAGACGTCCTGATCGCCGGTTGGCGGGTCAGCCTGCGCGACGTCATGATGCTCGCCGGCATGTTCGTGCTTGTCGGTACCATCGGACTTCTCCTCCATCTGTTTTTCCAGACCCACCTCGGCACGGCCATGCTCGCCACCGGCGACAACCCGCAGATGATCCGCGCCCTCGGCGTGAACGTCGATTCCATCCTCATCCTCGGGCTCGCCCTGTCCAACGGTCTGATCGCCCTGTCCGGCTCCCTGCTGGCCCAGTACCAGGGCTTCGCCGACGTGCAGATGGGCATCGGCATGGTCGTCTGGGGACTGGCCAGCGTCATCATCGGCGAGGCCCTTGTCGGCACCTCCCGCATCGGCCTGCTCATCACCGGCGCCATCATGGGCTCGGTCCTCTTCCGCCTGCTCGTCGCCATCGCCCTCCGCTGGGGCCTCAACCCCAATGACCTCAAACTCATCACCGCCGCCTTCGTCTTCGTCGCCCTCGTCGCCCCCGCCACCCTCCGCAAATTGAAGCCCGCCGCCGCCCCCGCGGCCGCCCCCTGACATGCTCGAAGTCGTCGATCTGCTCAAAACCTTCCACCCGGGCACCCCGAACGAGGTCCGGGCCCTGCGCGGTGTCAGCCTGCGCCTCGAGCCCGGCTCATTCCTCATCATCATCGGCACCAACGGGTCCGGCAAATCCACCCTGCTCAACGCGGTGGCCGGCACGTTTCCCGTCGACCACGGCACCATCACCCTCGCCGGCCAGACCATCACCCGCTGGCCGGAACACCGGCGCGCCTCGCTCATCGGCCGCGTCTTCCAGAACCCGTTCAGCGGCACCGCGCCGAACATGTCGATCGCTGAAAACCTGGCTCTGGCCACCCGCCGGGGCCAGCGCCGCGGCCTCGGCCGCACCCTCAGCCGGCCGTTGCGCGAAGAACTCCGCGACCGCATCCGCAGCCTGAATATGGGGCTCGAAAACCGCCTCGACAACGCCATCGGCAGCCTCTCCGGAGGCCAGCGTCAGGCGCTCACTCTGCTTATGGCCTCATGGCTCAAACCGGAACTCCTCCTGCTCGACGAACACACCGCCGCCCTCGACCCCAAAAGCGCCGACCAGGTCATCCGGCTCACCCATGACATCATCCAGCGTGACCGGCTCACCACCCTCATGGTCACCCACTCGATGCAACAGGCGGTCCACCTCGGCGACCGCCTCATCATGATGCACCGCGGCACCATCCTCCACGATCTCCACGGCCCGGAAAAAGCCCGGGTCCGCCCCGAAGACCTGCTCCGCCGGTTCGACGAAGTCCGCCGCCGCGAACAACTCGACCCCGGCGTGGCCGACCTGCTCCAGCGGCGCTACATCTGAAAAAAAGCGCGGTCCGGAGACCGCGCCGTCATGAAGAAACTCCAAGAAGGCCCGGGCCGGAAACCGGCCCGGCTCATCCGCAGGAGTGCCGGACACTCCCCGTGGCTCAGCGGCGGCGGCGGAACACCATGACCAGTCCGCCAAGACCGGCCAGCAGAGCACTCATCGGCTCCGGCACGAAGGCCACGTTCAGGCCGGAGATTTCGACCAGCTGGTTTTCGCCGCCGGTGCGGCCGGACATGACCACCCGGCTCTCGAACGGGGTCAGACCGGGCACGGCAACGTTGTCGAACACACTCAACCCGTTGATTGAGAGACTGAGTGTGCCGGCGGCAAAGTTGACGCTGCCAAGCACACTGTGTTCGGTACCATTGTCGATGGCCAGACCGATGCCGCCTCCGCCGAGAGGGAGTCGGGTGTCATCCATGGCCGTGACGAGACCGCCATTGTAATGCAGGGCCACCTGGGAAAGATCGCCTCCATCCGCACCGGGGTCCGACTCGTTATTCCAGGTGTCAAACGCGAAGGCGAGAAACCCGGGGGCATTCGGCTCTTCGCCGATGTAGAGAGGAACGGCACCGGTCGTGCCTCCGGTGGACGTGGGGTAATAGCCTACTGAGAATCCGTCGGCCGTGCCCACCCCCGGAGTCACTTTGAAATTGAAGGCGAACGTCGACACAGGGAAGACACCTGCGTCACTCCGGTCAAAGGCAATCTGGTTGTTCTGCCCATTGGAAGCGGTGGTGATGGTGATTTTACCGGCGCCATCGATGCTCGGTCCGGGAAGGTCTCCGCCGCGGGTCAGCGTGGAAGAAGTGAATGCGGTCGTAGCCGCAAAAGCGGGCGCCATTATTGAAAAACCGGTAACGGCCAGTCCGGTGAAGAGCGTATTTTTCATGGGCGGTGGTAAAATCAGTGATATAGAGGGGCTTTTATCAAAACTGATCCGGATGGGCAAGAAAAATCGGTTCTTCGGAAAAATTAGTGGCCCTGAGACGAAGTGGTGGGTACACGGGTTTTATGAACACCGATCATGGTACTGAGGGGACGGGAACGCTACGTTCGCACTACGGGTTGATGCTGGGCCTCCAGCGGCCGTGGAGGGTGGAGACGGTGAAGCTGGTTGGGTAGGCAAGCGGTTGGTACTGGGACTGGAGTGGGAACGAGAAGGGGCGTCCCAAGATTGTCCGG
>JALRGF010000439.1 GCA_023253495.1 Verrucomicrobiales bacterium | reverse complement strand
GGAGCCCGGCGCAAGCCGAAAACGGCGATTTGTGGGCGCGGCGGATCGGGTGGCAGGAGGTGGGCGCGGCAGGAGGCGGGACCTGACTTCCAGGCCAGTCGGCGGCGGGCGTGTCCACGTTACACCTCGAAGAGCGAGGTCACGGAATCTCCGGCGTGGATGCGTTTGATGGCTTCGGCGAGCAGGGCGGCGATGCTGAGGGTGGTGACGCGAGGGCCGGCGGCGTGGGGCACGCTGTCGGTGCACACGAGTTCCTCAATGACCTCGGATTGTTCGAGGCGGCGGTGGCCGAGTTCGCCGAGCACGCCGTGGCTGACGGCGGCGCGGATGCTGCGGGCGCCCTTTTCCTTGAGCAGGCTGGCGGCGGCGGTCAGGGTGCCGGCGGTTTCGGTGAGATCGTCGACGATGAGGACGTGTTTGCCCTCGACCTCGCCGATGAGGGTATGGGCTTCGACGACGGTGGCGGAAATGCGGCGTTTGGCGACGATGGCGAGCGGGCAGTCGAGGGCGCGGGCGTAGGCATCGCTCATTTTGATGCCGCCGACGTCCGGGGAGACGACGACGGAATTGGCCCCGCCGAGTCCTTTGGCGCGGAGGTATTTGAGCAGGACGGGGGCGGCGTAGAGGTGGTCGACCGGAATGTCAAAAAACCCCTGGATCTGCGCGGCATGGAGATCGACGGCGAGCACGCGGTCGACGCCGGCCGCGGTGAGCAGGTTGGCGACGAGTTTGGCGGTGATGGGGACGCGGGGCTGGTCCTTGCGGTCCTGGCGGGCGTACCCGAAAAACGGGATGACGGCATTGATGCGTCCGGCGCTGGCGCGGCGGGCGGCGTCCACCATGATGAGCAGTTCCATCAGGTGATTGTTGGTCGGCGGGCAGGTCGGCTGGACGAGGAAGACGTCGCAGCCGCGGACGTTCTCGTTGATTTTGACGAACGACTCGCCGTCCGGGAACGTGGTGACAGTGGCATCGCCGCGCCGCACGCCGATGGCCGAGCAGATGCGCTCGGCGAGGTGAGGGTGGGCATTGCCGCTGAGGATTCGCAGCTCCGAGAAAGGCGCTCGCATGGTGAAGTCGAGAGAAGCGGCGCGCCGCCCCGGTTGCAAGTGCAAACCACGGGCGTGCGACGATCGGCATGCCGTAATTACCCGGAGCAGCCTCTGGGGGGGCGTGCCGCTTTACGGCCCGGGTGCCTTCGGCGCCGGCGGCGTGGCGACATCAAGGAACATCGGCAGGGCGTAGTCGTCCGACGTGATGTCAGTCAGTTCGCTTTCCAGTTCCGGGCGGCGGTCGTACGGATCAAGCACGAGGTCGTATTCCCGGTTCTCTTCGCGGGGCAGTCCGGGCACGGGTGCCGCATCAAGCACCGCCCAGTGGAGGACGGAAATCCGCTGGGGCAGCGGGGCCGACGAGGCGACGATCTCGTAAACGTGATCGACGAGCATCCGGCGGTAGGTATCGAGTTTTTCGAGGTCGGGTGCGGTGGCCGAGACCAGGCGGGCGCGCGCTGTCACCGGCACCGGCCAGTCGCGGCCGGCGGTGGTCCGGGCAGCTTCAACGGCGAGCGCGCGCACGGCGGTCGGGTCGAGCGGGTGCGGGTGCAGGGTGACTTCCTCCAGGCAGCCGCGCCAGCCGCCGCCAGTCGGCCCATCGGCCCCGAAAAAGAGATGGGCGTCGACCGGCCAGGCGGCCGGAGCCGCGGCCGGGACCGGCACCGGTTCTCCGGACGCCTCGCCATTGACGTACCAGCGGGCGGTGCTGTCGGGGCAAGAAGAAGAAGAGGCGCCAGCATCATCATCAGCAGCTGCAGCCGCCTCAGCCTCAGCATCATCTGCTGCCCCAGTCGCAGCGGCCCTGGTCCGGGCGCCGGGCAGCGCAGGGCATCCATGGCCTGCTCGAGCTGGGAGTCGAGGTCCCAGGCGTTGCGGTGGTCGATCTCCTCCTGGAGCTTGCCCATCTCCGCGAGCAGCGCCTCGTAGTCTGCGTCGGGGTCGGCGAGCTGGGCCGAGATGTCGTTGAAGCGGTCGATCATGGCCTTGGTC
>JALRGF010000378.1 GCA_023253495.1 Verrucomicrobiales bacterium | reverse complement strand
AAATCACGGCGCGCCCCTGCGCGGCGAGGTCGTTCATGATCCGGTAGATCTGGGATTTGCTGCCGATGTCCACGCCGCGGGTCGGCTCGTCGAGCAGGAGCACGGTGGCGTCGTGGTGGAGCAGACGGCCGAGGGCGATTTTCTGCTGGTTGCCGCCGGAGAGTTCGCTGACCGTTTGTCCCGGGTGGCGGGCGCGCACGCCGAGGCGGGCCATCCACTCGCGGGTGGCGGCGTGCTGGCGGGTCCGGCTGATCAGCCCGGCGCGCGAGAACGGCTGGTTCCGGGAAAGCGTGAGGTTGTCGGCCACGCTGCGTTCGAGCATCAGGCCTTCCTCCTTGCGGTTTTCGCTGAGCAGGCCGATGCCCTCGGCCAGGCGCTCGGCGGGCGTGGTGCGGGTGGCCTCGCGTCCGCGGACGACCACCGTGCCGGCGCTCACCGGATCCAAGCCGAAGCAGGTGCGCAGCGCCTCGGTGCGACCGGCCCCGACGAGGCCGGCGAGCCCGAGGATTTCGCCGGCCCGCAGCGAGAGACTGGCCGAGCGCGGGCGGGAGCGTCCGGCCAGTCCGTGCCACTCGAGGACCGGCGGTCCGAATGTCCGGGCGGTGCGCGGGTAGATGTCGTTCATGTCGCGACCGACCATGAGGCGGATCAGGTGCCGGAGGTCGGCGCCGGCCATGGCGCCGTGGCCCACGCTTTCGCCGTCGCGGATCACCGTGAAGCGGTCGGCCACCCGCTGGCATTCCTCGAGAAAATGACTGATGTAGATCACGCTGACGCCGTGGTCCCGCAGCCGTCCGATGACCTGGAAGAGGTTTTCGGTGTCGACGGCGGTCAGGCTGCTGGTGGGTTCGTCCATGATGAGGACGCGCGGCTGACCGGCGAGGGCGCGGGCGATTTCCACGATCTGTTGTTCGGCGATGGTGAGGGAGGCGGCCGGGGCGTCGAGCGGGATGTTATCATGCCGGAGTTCGGCGAGCGCCTGGCGGGCGAGCGAGCGGGCGCGCGGCCGGCGGAGCCAGCCGGCGGTGGCCGGCTCGGTGCCGAGCAGGATGTTGGCTTCCACGCTGAGGTGGGGCGCGAGGGTGAGTTCCTGATGGATCATGGCCACGCCGCAGCGCCGGGCGTGCAGCGGGTTGGCGGGCACGAACGGTTCGCCGTCGAGCTGAAGGGATCCGGAGTCCGGCCGCAGCGCACCGCTGAGGATTTTCATCAAGGTGCTTTTGCCGGCGCCGTTTTCGCCGATGAGAGCGAGGACCTCGCCGCGGGCGACCTCGAGTGAGACGGCGTTGAGGGCGCGGGTGGCGCCGAAGGATTTCCGCACCTCGACCGTGCGCAGCCGTGGAGTCATGGCGTGGGTAGTGTGTCGGGGAGGGGCAGGGCGGCGACGACCGGTGCAGTTATTTCAGGTAGCGGTCGAGCGGCGGGTTGAGCAGTTCGATGATGGCCGGGTCATCCTTGTTTTCAGGGGTGACGAGGACCACGCCGGTGTCGATGCGTTTTTCGACCGGTTTGCCTTGGAGGTGGCTGACCATGGTCATGACCGAGAGGTATCCCATGAGCAGCGGATTCTGGACCACGAGCCCCTGGACATCGCCGTTCTTCAGGTCGAGCACCGACTGGGAGCCGGCATCGAACCCGATCATTTTCACGGTGCCGCCGGCCTTGCCGAGGTCGCGGAGCGCCTGGGTCATGGCGATGGTGGACGTTTCGTTGACGGCGAAGATGCCGTGAACCTCGTTGCCGAAGCGGTTGAGGAGGTTCTGGGCGGCCTGGTAGGCGGTTTCGCGGGTGACGCCGGCGTACTGGTCGGACGAGATGAGGGTGAGTCCCGGGTGCCGGGCGACCTCCTCAAGGAACCCGCGTTCCCGTTCCTCGGTGCTGGCCGAGCCGACGGCGAAGCGCAGAAGGATCACGTTGCCGGATCCGTTGAGCAGGCGCGCCATGGCGGCGCCGGCCATCTCGCCGCCCTTGAAATTGTCGGTGGCCACGAAGCTCAGATGCTGGTCGGAATTCAGCCCGGAGTCCATGACCACAACCGGGATGCCGGACTGGACGGCGGCGGCGACCGGGGCGGCCAGCGCCTGGGCGTCGAGCGGGGCGAGCACGATGCCGTTGACTTTGCGGCTGGTGAAATTTTCCACCACCTGTATCTGCTGGTCGCGGTCGTCTTCGCGCAACGGTCCTTTCCAGAGGACCTCGACCCGGGTGCCCTGGGCAGCCAGTTCATCGCGGGCCTTGAAGGCGCCGGCGTTGATCGATTTCCAGAATTCGTGGGTCGCTCCCTTGGGGATGACGGCAATGGTCAGGTATCCGGGGCCGGAGCCGGCACCAGCATCAGGTGTGGACGGGCGGGTGCCGCAGGCGGCGAGGGCGAGGGTGGCACCGGCCAGCCCGAGGCGGAGCAAACAAGTCATTTTTGCAGGCTACCGAATTCGCCCGCGCCAAGGCAACACCCGAGCGGAGAAATCAATGTCTGGCGACTGGCCCCGCGAACGCCGGCGGAAGATTGAGGGAAGGTACGGGAGGTACGGGAGGTTCGGGAGGTTCGGGAGGTTCGGGAGGTACGGAAGGGACGAAGTCGGGTGACAGCGGCGGCGGATGTGGCATGGTGACAGGTATGAACGACCGTACGTGTTTCCCCCGCTTTGCTGCGCTCGCCGCGCTCGCCGCGCTCGCTCCCGCTGTCACCGCCCAGCAGACGACCCGTTATGCGGCCGAGGTGCTGGCCGACCGTCCGCTGCTGTACTGGAGCTTTGATGAGAGGGACGGGGAGGCGCAACAGCTGGCCCCGCTGACCTCGGAGCCGGTGGTTGGCGGCAGCGAGCTGGTGCCGGTCGGCGGGGCCGGGCGCGGTCCGTCGCTGGGCAAACTCGGGTCGGCGGCGGTGCTTGACGGCGTGTCGTATTTTGAGGCGGCCACGCTGGCGGCCGGGAAAAGCGTGCTGTCCGGCCCGTGGGCGGTCGAGTTCTGGATGAAAGTGGCCGGCGACAATTCCGCCGAGCGTCAGGATTATATCCTGAATTTCGGCAACAGTCCGGGCGGCGACAATGCACCGGCCTTCATTTACGATTTCAAGCCGGACGAGCTGGAGGTCTTTCACGGGCCGCGCACCGATGCCGGGCCGGTCATCAGCGATGACCAGTGGCATCATGTGCTGTGGGTGTTCTACGGGGACGGTGTGACCGGGGTGGCCGACCGCATGGACGCGTGGATTGACGGCGTCAATGCGGGCAACGTGCGTTCGGCGTTTTCGCGCTCCATCAAGCTTAACGAGCGCCTGCTGGTCGGGGCGGCGCTGGCCGGCGGCATCAACGGATTTGAGGGGTCGATTGACGAAGTGGCGGTCTATGACCTGAGCGATCTGGCCGACGAGGCGGCGGTCGAGGCGCGGGCGGCGCTCTTGTCGACGCACCATGCGGCCGCCACCGCGGCCGACGCGCGGCCGTATGCGGACCTGGTCCTCTCGCACCAGCCGGTGCTGTACTGGAATTTCGATGAAGTCGATGGCAATGCCCGGCAGCTGGTTCCGGTGGCGCCGGCCGCACCGGACAACACCCGGAACACCCTGCTGCCGGTCGGAGAGCCGGTCCGGGTGGCGCACGCTCATGCTGGCGGGCTGCTGCTCGGCCACGCCGCCGAATTCAACGGGTCGAATTTTTTCCGGGCGCAGAGCCTGGATGCCGGACGTCCTGTGCTGCCGGCGCCGTGGGCGGTGGAATTCTGGATGCAGGTGGCGGGCGACAATTCCGCCGAGCGGCAGGACTACCTGTTGAATTTCGGCACCAGTCCCGGGGCCGACAACGGACCGGCATTCATCTACGACTACAAGCCTGACCAGCTGGAGGTTTTCCACGGGCCGCGCACCGACGGCGGCCCGACGGTGAGTGACGAGCAATGGCACCATGTCGTCTGGGTCTATTACGGGGACGGGGTGAGCGGAGTGGCTGACCGCATGGACGCCTGGCTGGACGGGGTGAATCTGGGTAATGTGCGCAGTTCCTTCGGGCGGTCGATCAAGGTCAATGAGATGCTGCTGGTCGGGGCCGCGCTGCAGGACGGCATCGGCGGTTTTGAAGGCCGGATCGATGAAGTGGCGATTTATGATCTGGGACGGTTCGCCACCGAGGCGGAAATCGAGGCCCATCTGCAGGGGATGGTGATCCGGCATCGCAGCGCCGCCACCACCCCGCTGCCGCCGGTCCCGCCGCCGCTGGTCATCAGTCCGAACGGGAACCAGATCACCATCTCATGGGCCGGGACCGGTTTCACTCTGCAGCAGAGCGCCACCTTGTCCGGATGGACCGATGTCCCCGGCGGCTCCACCAGCCCCGTGACCGTCACGGTCACGCCGGAAATGCCGGTGAGGTTCTACCGCCTGCGCCCGTGAGGCGCAGGGCGGGAATTCGCGGCTTCACAGAAGCGCGGAGACGGCTCAGACTTCGGCTCATTTCCATCGCAGCCCGCCGCGCCCGCCTGAGTCGCGCTCGCCCTCCCATCCGCGGGTCTCTCCGGTTCGTGTTGAAGACCCCGGACGTGCTCAACAGCACGGACCTCCGTCTGGAAAAAACCGCGGCCGCCACGGCCGGCCGTGGCACGGACGCAACCAGTGCGTCGGAAGCCTCAGACGTCGCAGAGACTGACGGCGTCTTTCAGCGAGGCGAGTTTGTCCGGCCTGGCCGGGATGAATTCCTGAGCGACGTGACCTTTGAAGCCGGTCTCGACAATCGCCTTCATGATGGCCGGGTAGTTGAGCTCCTGGGAGTCGTCGATTTCATGGCGTCCCGGCACGCCGCCGGTGTGGTAGTGGGCGAAGTACTGGTGGTCGCGTTTGATGGTGGCGATGATGTCGCCTTCCATGATCTGCATGTGATAGATGTCGTAGAGCAGCTTGAAATGCTCTGAGCCGACGGCCTTGCAGAGTT
>JALRGF010000361.1 GCA_023253495.1 Verrucomicrobiales bacterium | reverse complement strand
ACCTCCTGTCACGGAACGACAACCACCTCAGCATTCCACAGGTGACCTGCAAGCCGAAATACCTCGGAGTGGCGGGTGCGGGTGCGGGTGCGGGCGGCCGGTCACGAGCAGCCGCTCCCGCGCGCCCGGCTTTCCGATCAGGTCGGTGGCGCTCACTCGGTCGCCGCCGGACTGAAGGTCCATTCGTAAGCCTTTTGCATGACCAAGGCGACTTTGGGCAGGTCCTCGCGGCCGAAGTACTCGGAGTTTTTCCATTTGTCGCCGTCCTTGTAGCTGCGGGTGACGGAGACGTTGAAGCGGGGTTTGTTATCCTGGGTCTGGTCGCGCCAGATGGCGGCCTTGATGCTGCCGAGACGGACTTCATGAACGGGTTTGTTGCTGCCGGAGGAGGACATGGGAGGATCGGGTGGGGTGGTCTGGGTTGGGCCGGCCGGTCGGGCATCGACCGGCGGGAGAGAGGACCCCGCAGCGCGTGCGGGAAGCCGGTAAAACGGATCAACCCCCGGCCCTCTTTCAGCCGCGTTCCGGATTTCTCAAAATGCCGCCGGGTAGTCGCCGCCGAGAGCCAGATGCAGATTGATCCGATTGTCGAGACGCAGCCGGCGGACGGAGATGGCCTGGGCTTCGGTGGCGAGGCGACGGTTCTGGGCGGCGAAGACGGTGAGGATGTCGCCGACCCCGTCGCGGTAGGCGGCCCGCGCTTCCGTGTCCGCCTCGTTGGCCAGCGCGACCGCCTCCTTGAGGGCGGCTTCGCGCCGCGCGAGAAAGGCATCGGCGGCCAAGGCCGTCTCGACCTCCCCGAATGCCTGCAGGACCGCCTTCTGGAGCGCGGCCACGGCCTCACGGTCCTGTTCCCGGCGCACCCGGATTTCCGCTCGCAGCCGACCACCGGTCAGCACCGGCTGGACCACATTCCCGGCCAGCGTCCAGACCCCGAAATCGCTGTCGAGCAGGCGGCTCAGGTCATCGGTGGAGGTACCGGTCGATCCGGTCAGCTTGAACTGCGGAAACAACGCGCGCCGGGCCTCCTCGGTCTTTCTGCCGGAAGCGGCAAACCGGCGCTCGGCCGCCCGCACATCCGGTCGCCGCATCAGCAGATCGCTCGGCAGACCGGCGGGCGGGCGGGGCGGCGGCGCCGGCAGCGTGGCCGGACCCTCCAGCGTGCCCCGGGCCGGACGGCCGATGAGAATCTCCAGCTGCCGCCGCGCGGCATCCCGGGTTCCGGACGCCTGCTCGAGCGCGGCCCGGGCTGCCGCCGTATCGCTTTTGGCCAGGCGGTATTGCGCCCCGACAATCTGTCCTTCGGCCTGGCCGGTACGGAAGCGGTCGCCCAGGGCGCGTTCGGTTTCTTCCGTCGCCCGCAGTGTCTCCGTGGCCAGTCGGTGCTGCTCCCCGGCCTCGGCAAGGGCAAACCACGCCTTGGCCACCTGCGCTATCAGCGACGTCCGGGCCGCCGCAAAATCCATTCCCGCCGCTTCGGCTTCCGCCATCGCCGCGGAGGTCCCTTGGCGGATGCGGCCCCAGACATCCAGCTCCCAGCTGACATCCAGCGAGGTGCCGAACGAATTGCTCAGATTCTGCAGGACGGTTTCCTCCGTCGGCTCACCTCCGCCGGGCGCGCCGCCAAAATCCGGGAACCCGATGAAATTCTGACGCGTCCGCCGCGCGCCGAACCCGAGCGCCGCATTCGGCCGCCCCGCCGAAGCCACGATGCGCGCCTGCTCGGCCGCCTGGGCCACCCGCGATGCGGCTATTTGCAGATCCGGATTGCGGCGCTCCGCCTCGGCCATCAACGATTCCAGCCGCCGGTCACGGAACCGCCGCAGCCACGCCGCATCCACCGGGCTCCCGTCAGCCTCCGGCGACGACCACGCCGACGGCACTTCAAGCCCGGCCTCCTTCAGCCGCGACCCCGGCGGGGTGACAGCGCAGGAAACCAAAAAGACCGCGGAAAACGCGGCCCACCAGCTGGCATGACACCGGGCCAAGCCGTCAGCCTAGCGGCTCCGCCGCCTCAGGCAAGCAGGGTGTGGAGCCGCCGGCGTCGGCCATCGGCATCTCCGATCCCGGACGCCCCCCTTCCCGCACTCACTCGGGAGCCGGCTCCCCCGCCGTCATGGCAAAACGCAGCTTCCACGCCGCCACCTGCCGCCAGAGCTTGAAATACAACGGCGTGTTCCCACCGCGGCTCAGACGCTCGGAAACCAGCGTGGCCAGGTCGTCACGCCCGGCCGGACTGACCTGGGTGACTTCCTGCCCGCCGGCCCGGATCGTGGCATGCAGAAACCGGGCCCCCGGCTCCAGCGTGATGAGCACCCGGCAATCGCCCTCGCCACGCAACTCCAGCCGCGACAACGGCGCCTCGCCCTCCTCGACGAAGACCCGCTCCGAAGCCTCCAGCGACCAGCCCGCCTTGTACGCGATCCACGAGGCGAACAGGGCGGCAGTGACCCGGTGGCCCGGTGCATGCGTGAGGCTCAGGGCGTGCAACCGGCACAGGTTCGCCTTGGCCAGCGCCGTGTCGAATACCCCGGCCAACGCCTGCCGGAAGGGGAAAATCCGCATCCACGCGACATCCAGCACCACAAACCGCGATCCGCTGTCACGCCAGGCGGCACGCATCCGCTTCAGCTGCCGGACCGGATTGGTCCAGGTGGTGCTGTCGACCACCAGGCGGTCGATACGCCGGTACAGATGCGGTTCCCACCGGTCGGAAAAATCCCCCTGCCAGAAAAAAACCAGCGGCAGGTCGCTCTCCAGATGCGCAAAAACCACGTTGCGCAGCGCATCCCCCAGACGCCCGCTGATCGCAAAGGCGATCTGCTCGGAACAGACGGACTTGCCGCCCGCCCCGCTCACCAGACAATGGGCCGTGATCCACGCGCGGACCCGCGCCTCCTCCTCAGACGGCTGCGCGGCAATGAGAATCGCCCGGCAGGCGTGTTCGCGGACCACCTCTTCGATAAGCCGGGAGTTCCGCTCCAGGCTGCCCGGCTGCTCGGAATAGACCGCGAAATTCATCAACGACGCCTTGGTCATCGCCTCGTCGGCCGCCCACAGGGCGGGCAGCGAGGCGGCGATGGCGGAGACCGGCGTCTCCTGGCCGAGAGCGGGGGCGGTCGGGGCTTCAGTCATGCGCGGCAGGGGTCAGCGGTTCCATGGTCTCCTCGGCCGGTCAGCTCAGATCCGGCGCCAGCTGCGCCCGTCCCGCTCCAGAAGCTCGTCCGCCTCGGCCGGCCCCCACGAGCCCGCCGGATACTCGGCCATCAGCGGCGGCTGTCCCGATTCATGCCAGGCCCGCTCAATCGGATCAATGAAGCTCCACGCATTCTCCACCTCGTCGCGCCGCGCGAACAGCGTGGCGTCGCCGGCCATCGCATCCAGCAGCAACCGCTCGTAGGCAAACGGGCTCGGCTTGCCGAAACTCGTCGCATACCGGAAATCCATTTTCACCGGCTCCATGCGCATGGCCAGCCCCGGCACCTTGCCGAGCATCCGCAGACTGACCCCCTCGTCCGGCTGGATCCGGAAAACCAGCACGTTGCTGCGCCCCCGCGCCGGCAGTGTCTGAAACAGCACATGCGGGGCCCGCCGGAAATGCACCGAGATCTCGGTCGCCTTCTTCGGCAGTTGCTTGCCAACCCGGATGTAAAATGGCACCCCCTGCCAGCGCCACGTGTCAATGTATACCCGCATGGCCACGTAACACTCGGTCCGCGACTGCGGATCAACCCGCTCCTCGTCACGATATCCGACCGCGGCCTGGCCGTCGACGGAACCCGCGAGATACTGGCCGCGCACCACATTCTGGGCGACTTCATCGACGCTGTTGAACTTGCGCAGCGCCCGCAGCGCCTTGACCTTCTCGTCCCGCACCGAATCCGCGCTGAGGTCGGTCGGCGGCTCCATGGCGATCAGGCTCAGGAGCTGCAGCAGGTGGTTCTGCACCATGTCGCGCAGGGCGCCGGCCTTGTCGTAATAGGCGCCGCGCCCGCCGGTCATGCCGAAATTTTCCGCACAGGTGATCTGAATGTGGTCGATGTAGTTGCGGTTCCAGAGCGGCTCGAAAATCGAGTTGGCAAAGCGGGTGACAATGATGTTCTGGGCCGTCTCCTTGCCGAGGTAGTGGTCGATGCGGTAGGTGTTCCGCTCGTCGAATACCGCGGCCACCGTGTTGTTGAGCCGCTGCGCGCTCGCCAGGTCCTTGCCGATCGGCTTCTCCACGATGATCCGCGCCCACCCGCCACCACGACCTTCGTTGAGTCCGGTCTGCTTGAGATGCGCCAGGATCTCCTCGAAATTGTCCGGAGCGGAGGCGAGATAGAACAACCGGTTGCCCGGACCGCCCCGCGCCGCATCCAGCTCGTCCAGCAACCGCCCGAGCGACGCATACCCCTCGGGATCCCCGAACTCGCTCCGGTGATAGACGATCCGCTCACGGAAACCGTCCCAGAACTCATCGTTGTGCCCCTGGCGCGACTGCCGCGCATTGGTCGCCGCATACTCCGCCCGGATTTCCGCGCTCGTCTTCGGACGGCGCGCGAAGGCGACAATCTTCAGGGTCGGCGGCAGCTCGCCGTCCAGCGCCAGATTGTAGAGCGCGGGAATGAGCAGTTTGTGCGTCAGGTCGCCGGTGGCCCCGAAAATCACAAGGGTGCACGGCTCGGGGGTCTGGCGGGTGGCCAGTTCGTCGCGAAAGGGATTGTCCGGAATCTCGGCGGTCAGCATGGTCAGACGAAAGGGTGATCCCGTTTCATGGGTATCAGTGGTCGGAAATGAGGAAACGAGGGCAGGCCGGGCCCGCCGGCTCAGAGGTCAAGGCCGCTGTCGGTGACCGCACCCTCGCTGGCACTGCGCACCTGGGCGGCGTATTTGGCGAGCACCCCGCGCGTGTAGCGCGGTTTCGGCTGCTTCCACGCGGCCAGCCGGGCGCCCAGCTCTTCATGTGAAAGATCCACATCGATCGTCCGCGCGCGCGCGTCAATGGTGATCACATCGCCGTTGCGCAGCACGCCGATCGGTCCGCCGACGTGCGCCTCGGGCGTGATGTGGCCGACCACGAACCCGTGGCTGCCGCCCGAAAACCGCCCATCGGTGATCAGGGCGACGTCCTTGCCCAGCCCCCGGCCCATGATCGCGCTGGTCGGCCCGAGCATCTCCCGCATCCCCGGACCGCCCTTCGGGCCCTCGCGACGGATGACCACCACATGCCCCTTGCGGATTTTTCCTGCGAGGATCGCCGTCATCGCCTGCTCCTCGGAATCAAACACCCGCGCCTCGCCGGTGAAGGTCAGCCCTTCCTTGCCGCTGATCTTGGCCACCGCCCCCTGCGGCGCCAGATTGCCCCGCAGGATGACCAGATGCCCCTCCTTCTTGATCGGGTTGGCAAAGGAACGGATCACATCCTGCCCGGCCGGATACGGCTTCACCTTGGCGAGATTCTCCCGCCACGTCCGCCCGGTCACCGTCATCACCTCACCGTCAATCAGCTTCTCCTCCAGCAGCATCTTCATCAATGGCAGCGTGCCCCCGATCTTCACCAGCTCCCACATCACATATTTGCCCGAGGGCTTGAGGTCCGCCAGCACCGGGGTGCGCCGGCCCACTCTGGTGAAATCGTCAATGGTCAGCTTCACCCCCGCACTGTGCGCCATCGCCACCAGATGCAGCACCGCATTGGTCGAACCGCCCAGCGCCGTAATCACGGCAATGGCGTTGAGAAACGACTCGCGGCACAGGATGTCCCGCGGCCTGATCCCCCGCTGCAGCAGGTGCAGCACCGCCACCCCGGCATCAAAACAATCACGCATCTTGTCGTCACTGACCGCCGCCTGCGCCGAACTGTTGGGCAGCGACAACCCGAGCGCCTCAATCGCACTGGCCATCGTGTTCGCGGTGTACATGCCGCCGCACGACCCCGCCCCGGGAATCGAAACCTCCTCGATCCGCCGCAGCTCGGCATCGTCAATCGTGCCGGCCGCATGTTTCCCGACCGCCTCAAACACCGTCACAATATCCGCATCCTTGCCGTCGTGACAGCCGGGCAGAATCGTCCCCCCGTAGACAAAAACACTCGGCCGGTTCAGCCGGGCCATCGCCATCACGCACCCGGGCATGTTCTTGTCACACCCGCCGATGGCCACAAAGCCATCCAGATTCTCGCACCCGACCACCGTCTCAATCGAATCAGCAATCACCTCGCGCGACACCAGCGAATACTTCATGCCCTCGGTCCCCATCGAGATGCCGTCGGAAATGGTAATAGTGTTGAAAATGATGCTTTTGCCCCCGGCCGCATCCGCCCCCTTGGCCGACTCCCGCGCCAGGCGGTCAATATGCATGTTGCACGGCGTGACCATGCTCCACGTGCTGGCAATCCCGATCTGCGGCTTCCGGAAATCCTCGCGCTGGAAACCGACCGCATGCAGCATCGCCCGGCTCGCCGCCCGGTCCGGACCGTCGACAAGGACGGCCGAGTGCGGGCGCGGCAGCGCGGTTCTGGCTTTGGGGGCGGCTTTCGCCGCGGCGGCGGATTTTTTCTTGGCGCTCATGTGATCAATCCATGTGTCGCGCCAGCCGCGCCCAGCGTCAAGTGAGGGGCGCCGGACCACTCCCCGGCCTCACCGCCCGAACAACCACCGCGCGAAGGCGAAATACACCGGAATCCCGATCACGATGTTGAACGGAAACGTGATCGCCAGCGAGGCCGTCAGATACAGCACCGGACTGGCCTGCGGCAACGCCACCCGCACCGCCGCCGGCGCCGCAATGTAACTCGCACTCGCCGCCAGCGCGCCCAGCACCGTCGCCCCGCCCAGCCCCAGCCCGCACGCACGCCCGAGCCACACCCCGAGCACGCCGTGCCCCAAGGGCATCACCACCGCAAATACCGGCAGAAACCACCCGCACTTGCGCAGCTCCCCGAGCCGCCGCCCGGTCACCAGCCCGACTTCCAGCAGAAAAAACGTCAACATCCCTTTGAAGGGCGCGTCAAACAACGGCGCCACCTGCGCAAACCCCGCCCGCCCGCCCAGCAACCCGATCCCCAGCCCGCCCAGCAACAACACCACCCCCTTACCCGTCACCACCTCGTGCAACGCCCGCGCCCACCCGCTCCGATCCGAC
>JALRGF010000338.1 GCA_023253495.1 Verrucomicrobiales bacterium | reverse complement strand
GGCTCAGGTAGCCGTACCGCGACGGCCTCGAAGCCGGCCGCCGAGCGGGCCGCCCTGCTCGAGAGGGCTGGTCTCCGCATGGCGGTCGATCCGGCCGCGGGACCGGGCGATCGGCAGAGCCAGTTCGCCAAGTTCCAGATCGATGCCCCGGTGTGTGACGGCTGCGGGGCGATCACGGTGCGAAACGGCAACTGCTACCTGTGCCACAACTGTGGCAATAGCATGGGCTGTTCGTGATCGGTCGCCTTGGGCAAAGCTGTACCGACCGACCAGCTGAACGCGCTCGGGCACGAGGTCGTAGGTCGGCTGGAGGTAAAACCCGGCCACGTCGGCACCGGTTCCGGTCCCGGCGAACGCCTCAGCCACAAAGCCGGCGCGCCGATGCTCGACCCAGAAGGTGGCGGAAAACAGATTGTCGTACCGGTTCAGTACCGTATCCGCCGCTTCATGGTCACTGTGGAGCCAGTGGACACGCAGATCCGCGCGTTCCAGGCCCAGTGTTTCCTTGAAATCCCAGCCCGCCCCACCGCCGAACGAGGCACCGCCGCCGAATCCGCCGAATTCGCGGTCCACATCATTCGAGTAGGCGCCGAAATCATAAGTGAATCGACCGATCGCACCCTCGGCGACCGCGCCCGCCGCCCGGTCGACGCGAAGCTGGTTGAAGATCTGGGATCGTTCGAAGGTGGGCTGCGTATTGGTCGACTGCAGCCAGTCGTGATACCCCAGGCGGGGTTTCTGTTTTCCGAGGGTCAGGCTGAAAGCAGAGGAGGGCTTCCACTTGAGGAAGGCGTCGACCAGTCCGCCGTACCACGGGTCAAACCCGTCCGTGCTCTGGGCATCGAGGCGCAGTTCGATGGTTTTGCCGAACATCCTCGCATCAACACCGAAACGCGAGCGCCGGTCCTCCCAGTCGCGGGCATCGCCCTGCTCCGACTCCAGCCAGTGGTACTGGCCGTGGTAGCGGCCGCGCAGCTTCAGCTCCTGGAGGATGGGATGCGCGTCATTCCGGTAAAGCGTGGCCAGGCTCCACAGCCGTTCGAAACCAGACGGTTCCGTGGCCGGAGCCACCGCCGCTGCGGGCAGAGCGGCCGGAGCGTTTGCACCGGCAGTCCCGGCACGGCCGGTTCCAGGCAGCGACATCAGGGGAAGAAAAAGGCCGAAAACGGCACGACGGGGTGATACAGAAGATGATTTCATGCAGCGGACGGAGCCGCCCGTTCCGGTGGTCCGGTCAACGGTGGCTGAGAATGGATGAAGGCCTCCGCCCGCGCGGTCGGCAGAAAATGAAACGGTCAGCCACGGCCCGGACGCCCCGGCGACTGCGGTCCCGCGGTCTGAAACCGCGTCCTCTGCACCGCCTCAACCTGCGTCACCCGCCCCTCATGCACCGTCACCTGCACCGATCCGAAACGGATCGCCGCCACCGCACGCCCCACCACCTCCAGCCAGGACTCGGCAGAAGAGGCTTCCACAGACGGTGATGAAGACTTCGACATAAGCAGGCAGCAAGAGAACCGGAAAAGAGCAGGAACGAACCAACCTGGGACGGTGGCGGATAATCAAAAATTTTATCCTGTAAATATATATCAGTCAAGTAGGAATTAAGAACCATTTTTTTGGCCGTCTACGAGGAGCGTTGCTCGGCCGAGGACCGGTCGGATGGGCGCCGGCGAGGCCGCCGCGAACGGCAACTGGCCCGGAAATCCGCTGCCGAGGAGCGGAGGCCGCTTTTAGCGCGGCGATGCGTCGAGCAGGCGCCGGATGTCGGTGTGCAGGCGTTCGATGTGGAAGGCGGCGGTGGGGCCGTCCTCGTTCTGAACTTCGTAGTACCCGCGGATCCGTCCTTCGGTGTCGATGAGGGCGAGGCGCAGGTCGTGGGCGAAGAGGTCGAACTCGCTGAGGCGTTGGTCGGGCGGGATGTCGACGGTCTGGGCGAACCCGATCTGGTGAGTGACGAAGTTGCGGAGCGGTTCGGGGGTGCCGCTGAGGAACCACCAAGGGTCGGAATCGCGGATGCCGGCGGCGGCGGCGAAGGTTTTGAGGGTTTCCGGGGTGTCGTGGGCGGGGTCGACGGCGACCGAGACGAGGTGGAACCTGGGGTCGGAGGCGAAGGCGTCGCGCAGGCCGAGCATGGTATTGACGACGCCGAGGCATCCGCGGGGGCAGCGGGTGTAGGTGTAGCCGAGCACCCAGACTTTGCCCCGCAATTCGGTGGTGGTGACGGTGCGGCCGGAGCGTTCGGGGGCGGAGAGGGACTGGCGCAGGGTGGCGTAGACCGGCAGGGTGGCGTCGGGGTTTCCGGCGACGGATGTGAGGGTG
>JALRGF010000321.1 GCA_023253495.1 Verrucomicrobiales bacterium | reverse complement strand
ATCAGCCCATTGGCTTCGACCCAGTCAGCGCTCGTGGCCTGCAGCGAATGGTGGGTTTGGGGATTATCGTTCATGGGACGATCGAAATCCGATGGCGGCGCGACCGGGTGGTCAGGCGAGGATGCCTTTGACGAGTTCGCCTTCGACATTGGTAAGGCGGCGGTCGATGCCGTTGTGGTAATAGGTGAGGCGTTCGTGGTCGAGGCCGAGCAGGTGGAGGATCGTGGCGTGGAAATCCGGGATGGTGACCGCGTTTTCGGCCACGTCGTATCCGACGTCATCGGAGGCACCGTAGGTTGTGCCGGTTTTGATGCCGGCGCCGGCGAGGAAGCTGGTGAAGACGGCGGGGTGGTGATCGCGGCCGGTGGCGCCGATGCCTTGGGTGACCGGGCTGCGGCCGAATTCGGTGTTCCAGATGAAGAGCGTGTCTTCCAGCATGCCGCGTTGTTTGAGATCCTGAAGGAGGGCGGCCACGGGTTGGTCCATGGTGGCGGCTTGAGTGTCGTGGTTTTCCTTGATGCCCTCATGACCGTCCCAGTTGATGCGCGGGCTGCCGAAGGCTCCGCCGTTGAGGACCTGCACAAATCGGACGCCGCGCTCGAGGAGCCGTCGGGCCATGAGACAGTTGCGGGAAAACCCTTGGGTGGCGGGATTGTCGATGCCGTACAGCGCTTTGATGTGGTCCGGTTCACTGTCGAGATTCGAGGCGTCCGGAATGCTCGACTGCATGCGGGCGGCGAGTTCGTACGACCGGAGCCGGGCGGCGAAAGCGCCGTCACCGGCATGGGTGGTGGCAAAATCGCGGTTCATGGTTGCCAGCAGGTCCATGTCAGCGGAGCGGGCTTCTCGGGAGATGCCAGCGGGTGTGTGCAAATCAGAAATCGGCTCGGCGGTCTGCGTGCGGAAGGCGACGCCCTGATGGTTGGCCGGGAGGAAGCCAGAGGTCCAGTTAATCGATCCGCCGGCGGGCAGGCCTCGGGGGTCGGGCAGGACGACGAAGGCCGGAAGATTTTCATTTTCGGTGCCGAGGCCGTAGCTGAGCCATGCTCCCATGCATGGGAACCCATTGAGGGTGAATCCGCTATTCATCTGGAAGGTGGCGGGCGTGTGGTTGTTGCTTTTGGCCACCATCGATTTGATGAAGCAGACGTCATCGACGCATCGGGCGATGTGGGGCAGCATGCTACTGACCCAAGCCCCGGAACGGCCGTGCTGGCGGAAGTCGTAGACGCTTTTCATTAGGCGTCCGGGCTGGCCGAAAAACCCGAGGTTTTCACCTCGTCCTTCAAGCGACTGGCCGTGCAGGCGTTCCAACTCCGGCTTGTAATCGAAGCTTTCGAGGTGGCTGACCCCGCCGGCGCAGAAAATCTGTACGACGCGTTTCGCCTTGGGGGCGAAATGCGGCTGGCGGATGCTGCCCGCCGGTAGGCCGGCGGCGCGCGCCGCGTCGCGGTTGAGCATCCAAGCGAGGGCGACGGCACCCAGTCCGCCGCCCGATTGCCACAGAAAATGGCGGCGGGAGAACGGCGTTGTGCCGGCCGGGAGCGGGGAAGAAGCAGGATGGTGACTATCGGACATAGACGAATTCGGTGGAGTTGAGTAGGGCCCAGCAAACGCTGGACAGACCGCGATCGCGGGCGGCGGCAGTCGCGCGACTGGCCTCGGCCTCGGTGGGCGGGCGGCCGAGGGCCAACCGCCAGGCG
>JALRGF010000243.1 GCA_023253495.1 Verrucomicrobiales bacterium | reverse complement strand
GACCGTGAGGTGAAGCATGCCGTGGCGCATTCGAATTACACGCGCCTGTTCACGCTGCCCGAAGTGCGGGCGGCGGCGGCGGACCCCGATCTGGCGCGGGCGTTGCGGTCGCTGCGGCCGCCGGAGGTGCGGCGGGCGGAGCCGGTCGCGTGACGGGAAGGGGGAATATTTTATGCCGATTGCCGATTACATTCCGACCATTGGATTGGAGATCCACGTGCACCTGAAGACGAAGAGCAAGATGTTCTGCGGGTGCGCCCTCAGTTACGGTGAGGCGCCGAACTCGCGGACGTGTCCGACCTGTCTCGGGTTGCCGGGGGCGTTGCCGGTGCTCAACGAAGAGGCGATCCGGATGACGATTCTGACCGGCCAGCTGCTGGGAGCGACCACTCCGGAAGTCTGCAAGTGGGACCGCAAGAATTATTTCTATGCTGACATGCCCAAGAACTACCAGATCAGCCAGTATGACCAGCCGCTGGTGGTGGGCGGGGCGATTCCGATGTACGACCAGTATTTTCCGAAACCGTTGCGGGACGGGGCGGGTGAGGACGGAGTGGTCGGACGGATTCCGCTGACGCGGATCCATCTGGAAGAGGATGCGGGCAAGAGCACGCATTTCGGCGCCAGCAGCGGCCTGGATTTCAACCGGGCCGGCACGCCGCTGATGGAGGTGGTGACCGAGCCGGCGATCCGCACGGCGGATGAAGCGGCGGCGGTGCTGGCCAGCCTGCGGCAGATTCTGGTATTTGCCGGGGTGTCGGACGCGGACATGGAGCGCGGGCAGATGCGGTGTGATGTGAATGTGTCGGTGAGGAAATCCGCCGGTGATCCGCTGGGGGCCAAGGTCGAGCTGAAGAACCTCAATTCGGTGGCGGCGGTGCGGCGGGCGATTGTTTTTGAGATCGAGCGTCAGTGCGGCGAGCTGGACTGCGGCATTCCGCAGCGGCAGGAGACGCGGCGCTGGGACGACGACCGCGGGGAGAGCAGCGACATGCGGGGCAAGGAGGATGCGCACGACTACCGGGATTTTCCGGATCCGGATCTGCTGCCGGTCCGGACCGGGGCGTGGGTGGCCGAGGTGCGCGGGCGGCTGCCGGAACTGCCGCATGCCAGGCGCGCCCGTCTGGTGCGCGACCACGGGTTGACGCCGTACGATGCCGGGGTGCTGACTGCGGAGCCGGCGCTGGCTGCGTATTACGAGGAGGCGGCGGCCGGAGCGGCGAAGCCGAAAGCGGTGGCCAACTGGATCATCAATGAACTGCTGGGCCGGCTGAACGAGCAGCAGACGCCGCTGGCATCCAACCCGGTGACGTCGGGCGCGCTGCGCGAGCTGGTCGGGCTGGTCGAGGCTGGGGCGATCAGCGGGGCGCAGGCCAAGGAAGTTTTTGCGGAGATGTTTGCGACTGGGGCGGCTCCGGCGGCGGTGGTCCGGGAGCGCGGGTTCACGCAGGTCAGTGACGACGGGGCATTGGAGGGATTTGTGCAGCAGGTGCTGGCGGCCCATCCGGATCTGGTGGAGCGGATCCGGGCCGGCGAGGCCAAGGTGGTGAACGTGCTCGTCGGGCAGGTGATGAAGGCGAGTGGCGGCCGGGCGAACCCGAAGCGGGTCAGCGAGCTGCTGGCGCGGGCGTTGGCGTGAAGGAATCCCATGGCTGCGATGACCATTGATCCCTCGTCAGCGGAGGCGGGGTGGCGCCTGGAGAAGACGTACGCGCGGCTGCCCCGGGCGTTGTTTGTGCCGATGGCCCCGGAGCCGGTGAGCCGGCCCCGGGTGGTGGTGCTGAACCGTCCTCTGGCGGAGTCGCTGGGGCTGAAGGCCGAGGCCCTGGCGGGTGACGGCGCGGCGGCGGTGCTGGCCGGCAACGTGCTGCCATCGGGGGCCGAGCCGATTGCGCAGGCGTACGCGGGGCACCAGTATGGGCATTTCACGCCTCTGGGCGACGGGCGGGCGATCCTGCTGGGGGAGCAGGTGACGCCGAGTGGGGCGCGTCTGGACATTCAGCTCAAAGGGTCCGGGCGCACGCCGTTTTCGCGCGGGGGTGACGGGCGGGCGGCCCTCGGTCCGATGCTGCGGGAGTTCCTCATCAGCGAGGCCATGAATGCGCTGGGCATTCCGACCACGCGCAGCCTCGCGGTGGTGGCCACCGGCGACGACGTCCGGCGGCAGGAGACGTTGCCGGGGGCGGTGCTGGTGCGGGTGGCGGCGAGCCATATCCGGGTCGGGACGATGGAGTGGGCGGCGGCGCAAAACGACCGGCCGGTGCTGGAGGCCCTCGTGCGGTATACGTTGCGACGCCATTTCCCCGGGCTGGCGGAGTCGGACAACCCGGCGCTGGCGCTGCTGGAGGCGGTCATCGAGCGGCAGGCCGCGCTCGTCGCGGCGTGGCAGGCGGTCGGGTTCGTGCACGGCGTGATGAATACTGACAACATGGCGCTGTCCGGGGAAACCATCGATTACGGGCCCTGTGCGTTCATGGACACGTATGATCCCGCCACCGTGTTCAGCTCGATCGACCGGTTCGGGCGCTATGCCTACGGACAGCAACCGCCGATCGCCCAGTGGAACCTCGCCCGCCTCGCCGAAGCCCTGCTCCCGATGGTCGATGCGGATCCCCGGAAAGCACTCGACCGCGCGGCGGCGGCCGTGCATGCCTTTCCCGCGCTTTACGAGCGGCACTGGCTCGAACGGTTCGGAAAAAAACTCGGATTGGAGGCGGTCGAGGCGGCGGACCGTCCGCTCATCGACGACCTGCTGGACTGGATGCATCGCGGGGGCCAGGATTTCACCAACACGTTTGCCGGGCTGACCACGGGCGCGTGGCGGACGGGGCAGGGGGACGCGGCATTTGACGCGTGGCAGGCGCGGTGGGTGGCGCGTCGCGATCGCCCGGACCGCCCCTCCGCCGACCCGGCCACAGTCATGCGCGCGGCCAACCCCGCGGTCATTCCGCGGAACCATCGCGTCGAAGAGGCACTGGCGGCGGCCGCGACCGACGGCGACCTCGGCCCGATGCATCGGTTGCTCGAGGTGCTGGCCGACCCCTTTGACCATCGGCGGGAGGCGCCGGAATACCAGGAGCCGGCCGGCGCCGGCACCGGTCCGTACCGCACCTTCTGCGGCACCTGAGGCGCCGCGGGCCGGCCCGGCGTCCTTCGAGAGATGGCCGCCGGGGCGACCGGCGATGGCCGCGATCCTTGCACCCCGGCGGCTCGGTATGACCACGGTCGTTCTTTTCCCGCAGTCCGGTCGTGCGGCAGTCAGGCGAGGGAAAAATTTCCTCTTGTCGTCGCCGCCCCGATTCTCTACATGAAAACCACCATGAAAAAACTCATCACCCTACTCTCCGTCACCGCACTCTCCAGCGTCACGCTGGCCGGCCCGGTGGCCCGGACTCCGGTCACGCCGCAGGAGGTCGCCCGACTGACCGCGACCCAGCAGCAGTCGCAGCAGGTGCTGCAGGTTCAAGCCGGTTACTGGGCTGATGATTACGGCGTCTGCGTGGTGGCCGGCATCATCGGTGTGGCGGCTCTGACCGTGGGCATCGTGGCCCTCGCCAACGACTGAACCGGTCTGCCGGTTTCCGATTCCCGTCCGATCTGTGCCGGACGGATCATTTCTCCCCACGCGCGCGCCGGGCTGAACGCCCGGCGTTCTGCGTTACGGGAGTGGGTTGGAGGGCAGTGGAGGAGGCGTCTGATAAGGGAGCAGGGAGCGCGGAGGAGGTCGAGGAGGCGGTGGCCGAGGGAGACCGCGGGAGGCGGCGCGGCGGATCCTTACTGAATGCGGTTGCGGTCGCTGTAGAAGACCATGTCCGCGCCGGGCATCAGGCGGTTGGGCACTTTGAAGGAAAATGATTCCTCCATACCGATCAGGGTGTTGGTCCGGTAGTTGTACATGGCGCTGAAGTTTTCGATGAGCGGCCCCCATTCGCCGTATTCGCCGGCGCGGCCGGCGATCTGATTGGCGTATTCCTGGTGGGTTGAGATCGGGGTGAGCAGGATCCCGGCCATCGGGTAGCCTTGCCCTTTGGTTTCATCGTAGGCGCGGTAGAACTGGGCGCGGGTGCGCGGCAGCCAGAGCGAGGTGCGGTCGCCGTACCAGGCCATGGCCCATGGGGCATCGGTGACGACAATTTCATTTTCGGCCACGCCGCGCGCGACCTCGGCGTATTTGAGCGGGAAGTAGGGCGGCCAGTTGGCCTTGAAGTCGCGTTGCAGGCCGTAGGTGATGTCCCAGGGCACGGTGAGGAGGAATGGGGCGGCACTGACGAGCACGGTGATGATGAAGTGGCCGTTGCGGACCATGGCGAACTCGATGGGCAGGCTGAGCCGGCTCCAGAGGACCGAAAGCAGGGCCAGGCCGTAGGCGGTCATGAGCGGGATGAACAGGATGTGGAGTTGATTGGCATCCTTGTCGCCCTCGGGCAGGCCGAAGATGGCCATGCCGATGGCGGCCCAGACCCACATGATGAGGATGGCCCAGCGGAACTGGGCGATTTCCGCGCGTTTGAACGGGTGGAGCAGGCTGATGAAGAACAGGGGCGCGGCGACGATGCCGCCCATGAAAGTGAAGATGGAGGCCAGCTGGCCGACGGTACCGTAGGCGATCTTGCGCAGGAAACCGTCCGGATTGAGCATCAATTGCTCCGGGTTGAAATTGCGCATGACCATGCTTTCCGATCCTCCCGCGAGGCCGGCGTAGAACTGGTAGAAGCCGGACCCCATCGGGTTGCCGGCGGTCGGCAGGTTGACCAGAAGCGGCCACCACGCGACGATGAGCAGAAACACGACGAGCATGACGAGGGCGACCACCCCGCGCGGGCGCAGGAAAAACGCCGCGTAGGTCAGGGCACCGAAGAAGATCCAGACGGCGATCCAGTGGGCCAGCGCCAGCAGGCCGAAGAACAGGGCGGTCAGCACCGCCCACAGGAACGGGGAGCGGCCGACCTGCACGCTCTCGACAGCGCGGTAGAAAAAGTACATCGCGAAGGAGAAAAGGAAGAGCATCAGCGGCTGAGGCAGGCCGGACTGGGCGAACCGCCAGAGCAGCGAGCACAGCAGCATGAGCAGGGCGGTGACCCCGGCGATCTTGCGGTCGAAAATGTGGCTGATCAGCACGTAGGAAATGCCGATGGACGCGAGAAGGAGGACCATGGAGAGGCCGGCGATCACATAATCGAGACGGAAGATTTTTTCCTTTTCCGGGTTGAAGACGAGGCCGTCCCCGCCGCCCTCGGCATCCGATTCCTTGAGGAAACGCATCGGGATCGAATTGATCAGCGGGTTGAGCGGGGCGTGGTAGGTGTCGCGCTGGCCGATAAGGGGGGCCGGCTCGGCATTTTCGTCCGCGGCCTTGCGGTTCTGATTGATCTGCCATTGCTGGAGCGGCTTGACCACCTTGGTGACATTCTGATGCCCGCGGGCGATTTCGCGGGACAGCTGGGCCTGTTCCATGCCCTTGGCGTGGGACAGCCCCTTGAAGTCCACGACCAGATAAAACAGGGCGACGAAAGCCACCATGAGGACGAAGAGGCCCCATCGGATCATGGTGGCGGGCGTGATTTCCGAGGGATTGGACGGATGGGGCGAGGCCATGGGGGAAATGCGGAGACAGATGACGGACGGACGTTTATTGGCCGGGGAGAGGTTCCGAGGCAATCGAAAAAACCGGCGGGGGCGGCTCGAATCCGGTGCCGACCCGCTTACCGTGTCCCCCGTGTCTCCGTTTCAACTCACCAGCTCGTACCAGCCACGGGGCGACCAGGGGCCGGCCATCGCGAAGCTGGCCCGCTCGCTGCGCGCCGGCAATCCGCACCAGACGCTGCTGGGGGTGACCGGGTCAGGCAAGACCTTCACCATGGCCAACCTGATCGCGGAGGCCGGCAAGCCGGCGCTGGTCATGTCGCACAACAAGACGCTGGCGGCGCAGCTCTATTCGGAGTTCAAGGCGTTCTTTCCGAACAATGCGGTGGAGTACTTCGTGAGTTACTTCGACTACTACCAGCCGGAGGCGTACATCCCGCGGACCGACACCTACATCGAGAAGGACTCGTCGATCAACGAGGAGATCGAGCGCCTGCGCCTCTCGGCGGTGAGTTCGCTGCTCACGCGGCGCGACACGATTATTGTGGCCAGCGTGTCGTGCATCTACGGCCTGGCCTCGCCGGAGGATTTTTTGCAAATGCTCGCCACGATCCGCCCGGGCCAGCAAATGACGCGCGAGG
>JALRGF010000084.1 GCA_023253495.1 Verrucomicrobiales bacterium | reverse complement strand
CACGACCCCATGCTGGGAAAGGCGTCGAGCGTGTTGCCGGTCGACATGAAATTCTCGCCGGGCCCGTGGGTGTTGGTTTTGCCGGTGAGCGAGTGGATGAAGCACATGTCATCGACGAGGGCGCCGAGGTGCGGCACGAGGTCGGAAACCATTTTGCCCGACTGTCCGTACGGCCGGAAGGCCCACGGGCTGCGGGTGAGGGCTCCCTGTTCGCCTTGGAAGGTGATGAGGTTTTCGCCTCCTGGCATCGGCTTGCCGTGATGACGGATCAGCTCGGGTTTGTAGTCAAAGGTGTCAACCTGGCTGACCGCGCCCGAGCAGAAGATCATGAGGACGTTTTTGGCGTGCGGCTGGTGGTGCGGGCGGCGGGCGGCGTTCGGGTTGGCCGGGTTGACATCCGGGCGGATGCTGCCTTTGGCGGTGGCGGCGAGCAGCCGGTCGCGTCCGAGCAGGTGGGTGAGCGCGATCCCGCCGAGGCCGGTGGCGGTCTGCGAGAGGAAGTGGCGTCGGCTGAGAAGCGGGTGCATGACGGGGGCGGGCAGGAAAGCGATTGATGGTGGTGCAGGAGCGTGGCGGCTGGCGGCGGCGGGCGGCCGGCGGGCCCGGGGTCAGAAGACGAAGAGAAACTCGCTGGTGTTGTAGAGGGCTCGGCAGAACGAAGGCAGTCCCTGTTCGCGGATGAGGGTGGCGGATTCGCGGCGTTCCCAGTCGTCGGGCGGGCGGCTGAAGAAGAAGCTGAAAGCGCGGTCGACCTGGGCTTCCGGGGCGTCGCCGGCCTCGCGGCTCAGACGTTCCGCGAGCAGTCCGGCCTGCTGGAGGACGAACGAGCTGTTGAACAGGTTGAGTGCCTGGAGCGGGGTGTTGCTGCGGCTGCGTCTGGGCATGACCTGACCGCCGTCGGGGCAGTCGAACGAACTGAAGACGCTGTCGGTGGTCTGGCGGATGCGGAACTGGTAGACCATGCGGCGGAATTCGGCCGGGGTGAACGATTCCTTGGGGAAATAGTGCATGACGTTTTCCTCGACGATGTCCATGAGCGAGAAGCCGGGGCCTCCCATGCGGAGGTCGAGCGCGCCGGAGACGGCCAGCATGGCGTCGCGGATGGCCTCGGCCTCGAGCCGGCGCGGGGCGAAACGCCATAGGAAGAGCGAATCGGAGTCGGCCTGCTGGGCGTCGGCGCGCGGTGCCGGGCTTTGCTGGAAAGTGGCCGAGAGCAGGATGAGCCGCTGCATATGTTTCACCGACCATCCGCTGCGCACAAATTCATCGGCGAGCCAGTCGAGCAGTTCGGGGTGGGTCGGGCGGGCGCCGGCCACCCCGAAGTCGCTGGGGGTACCGACGATGCCGTGGCCGAAGATATAATGCCAGAGACGGTTGACCATGACGCGGGCGGTGAGCGGGTGGTCGGGGCGGGCGACCCACTCGGCGAATTTCACGCGCCGTTGTTGTTCCGGTTCATCGACGGCCATGGCGGTGGTGCCGAGCACGGAGAGGACGTCCGGGGCGACGACCTCGCGTTTCTGCATCGGCTCGCCGCGGTAGAGGCGGTGGGTTTTTTCCGGCTGGCTGAAGGTGCCGATCCAGGCGTTGCGGGAGCCGGTGAGGGCGGCGAGGCGGTTTCTGGTTTCGGCGAGCGCCGATTGCCGGCGGCGGGCCTCGGCGGCGTCGGTTTCCGAAAGCGCGGCGATGAAGGCGTACGGGTCCGCGGTGCCGGCGAACGGGGCGCGGTCGTCGGAAGTGGCGACGGTGACCCAGGTCCCGGGGCCGGTGGCGGCCTCGATGCGGTAGCGGGTGGCCACGCGGTCCTTGAATTGTCCGCTGCGGTCGCGGCTCCAGACGATGCGGGAGAAGAGGGCGGGGGCGGGGAAATCAATCTGCACCCAGCCGGTCGGGCCATCGGCGATCCAGCTGCGGCTGTTTCCGGTCTGGCCATCGTTGAGGTGTTCCAGTTTGTGGATCTCGTGGCCGGGCAGGGTGCCGGAGGCCGATGCTTTGGCCCCCTTGGCGGCGAGGGCGATATTGGTGCCGGTATCGTCGTGGATTTCCAGTTCGTCGAGGCACGGTTCCGAGGCGCTGCTGGCGTCGATGGTGAAGCGGACGGCGGTGGCGGTGATGGCGGTGAATGATTCTTCGTTGAGGTGGGCGGTGACGGCCGGGCGGAGCGGGTGCCGGGTGGCGCCGGCGGTGGCGAGGGCGGCCTTGTGGCGCAGCGCCTCGAGGGCGGCGGTGTGGTCGGCTTCCTCGGCCCGGGCGGTGGCCAGTGCGGCTTCCGATTCTTTATCCGGGGCATGCGGCAGCGGACGTTCCCCGTGACTGACCCCGGCGAAGACCGCCTGCATCGCGAAATAATCCTTTTGCAGGATCGGATCGAACTTGTGGTTGTGGCAGCGGGCGCATCCCATGGTGAGCGCCATGAATGCGGTGCCGGTGGTATTCACCATGTCAGCGAGTTCGTCCTGCCGCTGCATGAGCGAGAGGTTGATGTCCGGTGACTTGACGATGTCGTAGGTGCCGGCGACGAGAAATCCGGTGGCGGCGTCGGCGCCGAGGGCGTCCCCGGCGATCTGTTCGCGGATGAACCGGTCGTACGGTTTGTCGGTGTTGAACGATTCGATGAGCCAGTCGCGGTAGTGGTACGCGGTCGGGCGCGGGCGGTTGGTTTCGAAACCATTGGTGTCGGCGTAGCGGACGACGTCCATCCAGTGCCGTGCCCAGCGCTCGCCGTAGCGCGGGCTGGCAAGCACGGCGTCGACCGCGCGTTCCCAGGCGCCGGGCCGCGTGTCATCGACGAAAGCGGCGACCGCCTCCGGGGTCGGCGGCATGCCGTGCATGACCAGGTGGAGCCGCCGGATCAGGGTGGCGCGGTCGGCCTCGGGGGATGGGATCAGGCCATGTTCTTTTTGCTTCGCGAGCACGAATTCGTCGATGTCATTCTCGACGAAAGGATCGCCGCTGCGCGGGACCTCCGGCCGCCGGACCGGTTGGAACGACCAGTGGTCGGTCTTGAGCTGGAGCAGGGCGGCGGCCTCCTTTTCGCCCGGCATGGAGGCGCCGGCGTCGATCC
>JALRGF010000743.1 GCA_023253495.1 Verrucomicrobiales bacterium | reverse complement strand
ACGTCGGGTGCGACTGCGAAGGACAGCCCGATGGGATGACCGGGGGTGGGGTAGGGGTCCTGTCCCACGATGAGCACGCTCAGGCCAGGTCTGCCAAATGCCACCGGGCATAGATGTTTCGGCTATTTCAAAATTCAATGGTTTTCATAGGGGTTTTCAGCGCCCCCCCGCCATCGCCGCCGATTTCCGCTCGCCCGGTCCCGCTGCCCGGGTCATCTTTGTCCATGATCGATTGGGAAGAACGCTACCGCACCGGCGACACCCCTTGGGACAAGGGAGGACCTCACCCGGCCCTCGCCCGACTGCTGCCACTCACCGTGCCGGCGCGCCGCATCCTCGTACCAGGATGCGGGCTGGGCTATGACATCGCCGCCCTCGCCGCCCAACCGGATGTCGATGCAGTCGTCGGTATCGATGTGGCCACCTCCGCCGTCGAGGCCTCCCGTACCACCCTGGCCGGACTGCCGAACACCCGGGTGGAAAAGGCCGACCTCTTCGCCCTGTCGGAAACCCACCGGCACGCCTACGACCTGGTCTGGGAACACACCTGCTTCTGCGCCATCGACCCCTCGCAGCGCAACGCCTACGTGCACGCGGTGGCCGACGCCCTCCGCCCCGGCGGCCACCTGCTCGCCGTGTTTTTCCTCACCCCATGGGACACCCCGGAGGAAAATGCCACCCAGGGACCGCCCTTCGGCTGCCCGGCCGCCGAACTCGACCGCCGTTTCGCCCCGCGCTTCCGGCTCATCGACGTCCGCGAGACCCCGGCCACCTACCCCGGCCGCGAAGGGCGGGAGCAGGTGCGCCTGCTGCAGCGGGTCTGAGCGGCCCGCGCCGGACAGGAAAAAGAAAAGATATCCCGCGGCCGACATGCCCCGGGATCCTCAGCGTCGCCGTCTCCGGAATGACGGGGCGCCGCGAACCCGGCCCAACGCGCCGGCCCCGGGCCAGCACGCCGGCCACATAATGACCGGCGCGGCGTTCCCGCGTGGCCCGCGATTATTGCGGGTTCAAAGGATCCCGGGCTGGAATCACTTTGAGACGATAGTACAGCGGCGGTGCTGTCTCCGGATTGTTGGTCACCGTGACCGGACGACGCCCGCTCTGCGGCTCATCGCCCGCCGGCACCAGATCACCCTCGCTCACCGTGTAGTTCGGATCCAGGCTGACCGGAATCCCGTCCGCCCCGGCTTCCGGCTCGGCCAGATCCCAATCGCTGCGGACCACTGTCTTCCATGAGTCGGCAGCCAGCGAGTCGGACACCTGCACCTCATAGACAATCTCGCGCGTCGGATACCGGTTGAACCGGAAACTCCGACCACCGGTTTCCCCGGCGACCAGAACCGTGCCGTCACCGGCATCGGGCTTCACCGGCGAGGTGCCCAAGGCATATTCAAGCACGTTGATCAGCCCGTCACCATCCGGATCCGCCGACCCGTTGGCGGCCGGATTGTTTACCGCCGTCGGCGGGAAATGGAACGCCCCCCATTGCGTGAACGCGTCGTTACTCGGCTGCGGCACCACCACAAATCGCAGGTAATGCGTCTCGGAAAATCCTCCCACATTCGCCGCGACCACCTCGACGTCATAAACCGACCCGACCGCCGCCGTCGTCCTCCCGGTAATCAGGCGCGTCTCCAGATACGTGGTCTCCTCGCTCGGCAACACCGTGCCCAGCCGCAGCCCGGGCGGCAGGCCCGGATTGTTGGCAGTGGCCAAAGGCTCGCGCACCAGCCAAGTGGTCGGACGGTTCGCCGCTCCCATCGAATAGCTGAAATTGCGCCCGCGGGTCACCTGAACGACCGTCGGCTCGGCGGCCGACTTGCTGGCCGGTCGGCTGATGCGCGGAATCTCCGGTCGATAGTAACCATTGAGAATCAGACGGGTGGTCGCCGTGCCGACCTCGCCCTGGGGCAGCTGGTTGATGACGGCATCATCGGCGGTGCTCTGGTTCCCGTCGTACACGTAATCGATCATATTCAGCGTCCAGGTACCGGAGCCGTTTTCACCCCAGTGGCGCAGCGAACTGAACCCCCAGTTGATAAGGTCATCGGAAAAATCAAGGCGTGGCTCCAGCAGGATGCTCTCCATGCCGCCGGGTGCAGTCAGCGACATGAACAGCTGGCCGATTTCCGAGGTCAGCACCCGGTCGATGACCAGCTGCACATGCGTGATCACGAAGTTCGGCGGCACCCCCGCATTGAAGGTCAGGGTCGCGGTCGTCCCGGGATTGTTCCCCTGCTTGGAGTCGGGAATCTTGGTCACCGTCGAATTGGTGAATTCCAGGCGCA
>JALRGF010000704.1 GCA_023253495.1 Verrucomicrobiales bacterium | reverse complement strand
CGGGTCGCGACCCTCGGACGGAAAAAAGCGGTGACGTGTCACCGCACTCCCAAGGGGGGTCACGCTTCGAGGTCGTCGTGGAGCGTCATTTTGCGGCGTTTTTCCATGAGGCGTGCGCTCAGGTCGGAGAACGCCTCGCGCGTGCCGGCCTCGCTGGCGACAAACGCCTGGGCATCGGCCATCGGGATCGACAGCCGGGTGGCCGACGCGATGGCGTCCTGGTTGGCGGCGAGGAAGATGAATTCCCACCCCTGGGCCCGCTTCTCCGCAATCAGATCGGAGATGTGCGGCAGGGTGAATTCACGCGAGGCATTTTCTTCGCCGTCGGTCAGGATGGCGACAATCATACTGCCGGGGCGGTCGGCGGCCGGGCGGGCGGCGGCCTTTTCGGTCATCGTCCGGAGCGTCCGTCCGATGGCATCCAGCAGCGCGGTGCCACCCCGTGGCGCATACGTCTGACGGGTCAGTCGCGGGATCTGCGCCAGCGGCTGCGACTCCATGGGCACTTCATACCGGTCGTTGAACAGCACCAGGGTCATGCGCGCCTCGCCGGCCTGCGCGCGCTGGGCGTCGACAAACGCATTGAACCCGCCAATGGCATCGGTCGCCATCGCCTCCATCGACCCGGATCGGTCAAGAATCACCGCAATCTCGGCGGTCCGGGGAACGGCGGCTGGCGTCGGGGCGGTGGCGTGGGAAGCAGGCGATGCGGCGATGGCGGCCGCGGTGGGAACGGATTCGGGTTTCATGATAACCACAGCGTGCCACCGGGGGTGGGACATCCGTGGGGGGAGGGGGTAGGTTTTTTTGGTTTGGGTTTTGGAGTCTCAGCGCCTCAGCGACTCCACGGGAAACCTTTGGTACGGCCCGGCTCCGCGGGGGGCATCGGCGCGGGCGTCTCAGCGGGCGGGGTTTCTCGGGATTTCGACGACGATGGGTCGGTGGTCGGAGGCTTGGGATTGGGTGATGACACGGGCAACCGGGCGGCCGAGGCCTTTGAGGAAGAAGTGGTCGAAGCACACGTCGGGCAGGCCGTTGGTGGCGGGCAGGGTGATGCGGTCGGCGGGCGGCACGCCCTCGAACGGCCAGAAGAACCCGAGGTTGAGGAAGCGGGTGAGGGTGTGTTCGCTGGGCACGGTGGTTTGTTCGAAGCTGGTATTGAAGTCGCCGGCGATGACGATGGCCGGGGGTGGGGAGTCTGGGTGGGTGAGGGACTGGAGGTGGGCGGCGAGTTGTTCGGTGGCGTCCTCGCGTTTGGCGGCGTTGAGAAAGCGGTCGGCGCCCAGGTTGCTTTTGAGGTGGACGCTGTAGGTGTGCAGGGAGGCGGGCTGGCCGGGGAGGCGGAGGCGGGCGTAGACCAGACCGCGGGGCGGTCCGGCCCATCCGGATTTCCATGGTTCCTGCCAGGCTTCGGTGGCGGGGAAGCGGCTGGTGATGGCGAGTTGCTGGCCGGAGAGCAGGCCGTTGGTGTCTTTGAAGCGGGAGGTGATGTGGATCGAGTGGCGCAGGCCGGCGGCGGCGAGCAGTTCGGCCACAGCGGCTTCGGATTTCACTTCCTGGAGAAAGAGGATGTCCGGCTGCACGGTGCGCAGCACGGCGGCGACCTCGCGGAGGTGGGCGTCCTGGGCGTCGAGGGGAGCGGTGGGTGAGCGCCCGGGGAACCACTGGAGGTTCCACGAGAGCAGGCGGAGGTCGGCGGGCAGGGCGGGCGGCGGGCCGGGTGACTGGGCGCCGGCGCGGGCGGCCAGCCAGGCGGCGGCGAGCAGCCAGCTGGCGGCGGACCTGACAATTACCCGCCACATACTTTGCAGGCGACGCCTTGGGTCGGGGCGCACGGGAAGCCCGGGTTGTAGTAGCGGCAGCGTGAATTATGGCGTTTGCCGGACGAGCTGATCGAATACGAGAGGGCGCCGGGCTCGCGGCTGGGGGTGAGGGCGCGGGCGGCCGGAGCGGCAGGTGCGGCGGCCGGCGGGGTGGCGGGCGACTGGGCGAGGCGGCGCCGCAGCTCCCGGTTTTCGGACTCCAAGGCGGCGATGCGGGCCTCGAGCTGGGCGATCAGGGCGGTGCGGTCGCGCGGGGACTCAGTGAAGATTTTCTGTTTCGAGGCGGGTGAGAGCTGGTCGGTCGGAATGCGGAGCGTGCCGACGTCGGTGCGCACCGCGAGTTCCGTGGTGGACCGGCTGGTCACTGTGCCTTTGAGCGACGAGCCGTCGAGGAGGACGATTTCCAGCGGGGCGGCGGGGGCGGCGTCCTGGCTGGGGGCCGGGTGCGGGAGGAGGAGGAGGGCAGCGAGGATAACGGCGGGCAGGCGGGGGGTCATGGGATGAGGATGAGCGAAACACGGGGCGGTGCAAAGCGCTGAATGGTTCCCGCGGAGGGACGGGGGATTCCCGCGGAGGGGCGGGGGACGCGGAGAGGGACGGGGGATTCCCCGCGGAGGCGCGGGGGGCGCGGAGGTTTTTTTTGGTTTTTACCTCTGCGCCTCAGCGTCTCAGCGGGATGTTTTCCGGGGTGGGCTGGCTTAGCGGGAAAGGAGGGGGTGCCGCCGCCCGGCCCGCGGGAGGACCGTGGAGAGGAGGGAGGGGCGGGACGGGGGCGGCAGAGGGATTTTGCCTGGTGGGAGCCGGGCGAGGGAGGTGGTGTGCCGGGGCGATCAGGGATGATTGTCGGCACGGGGGAGATTTCGCACCGGGGGTGGGACATCCGTGGGGGGAGGGGGGATGTTTTTTGCAAGAAAATTGCGTGATCAGTTGATCAGTAGTGAGCGGTGGGGTGGAGTCATTGGGGAAAGTTAAGTATGACTTTCTGGCAGGAGGCGGGTGGGTGCGTCCATGCGAAAGCTGCTGGCAGGCATGTGATTTCTGACGTGGCCGGGCGTCGCACCGGCAGAGCCGTGGGGTACGCCGCTGGAGGAGGCGAAAACCACCATGGCGGCAGACGTGCTCACCGCCGGCGTGCCCGGAGGACCCGCCGCACCTCATGCCGCCGGTGCCTTGAGGAGGGACCCGGGAGCCGGGCCGTGGGCGTCAGAATGGCAGGGGGCTGACGTCCCAGGAGGGATTGTTGTCGGCGAGGTAGCGGGCGGTCCAGTCGCTGGGGCAGAGGACGACCCAGGCGTCGCGGATGTCGCGGGCGAAAGCGCAGCCGCTGGGGAGGACGATGGACGGGCGGTCGGAGGCGGGGCGGCGCGGGGAGGCGGGGCGGGAGGCGGGCGATTCGCCATCCGGTTGTTTTTCGCGGATCCAGCGGGCGATCGACCATGGGGCGGATTCGAGCCGGCAGTCGGCGCCGTATTCGTTTTCGATGCGGTATTTGAGGACGTCGAACTGGAGCGGGCCGACGGCGCCGAGGAGCGGCACGCGCACGCCGGTGTCGCAGAGTTCGTAGCTTTGGGCGACGCCTTCCTTGAGGAGCTGGTCGAGCCCGTCGCGGAAGCGTTTGAATTTGGCGGTGCTGGAGTTGTGGAGGAACGCGAAGCATTCCGGGGCGAAGCGCGGCATTTCGTCGAAGACGATGGACGGGTCTTCGGCGAGAGTGTCGCCGATGAGGAAGTCGTAGTTGCCGACCAGCCCGACGACGTCACCGGCCCAGGCTTCGTCGACGGTTTCGCGTTCGCGGGCGAAGAGCCGTTGGGAGTTGCCGAGGCGGAGTTTTTTGCCGGTGCGGGTGTTGGTGACGGCCATGTCGCGGGCGAAGGCACCGGAGACGATCCGCAGGTACGAGACGTAGTCGCGGTGTTTCGGGTTCATGTTCGCCTGGATTTTGAAGATGAATCCGGAGAACGACGGGTCGGTGGGTTCGATGAGACGGTCGCCGGAGAGGCGGGGAGCGGGGGGTGGGGCGAGGGAGAGGAAGCGGTCGAGGAGCAACTGGACGCCGAAGTTGTTGGCGGCGCTGCCGAAAAAGACCGGGGTGAGCCGCCCGGCGCGGACATCGGCGATGTCGAACGATTCGCCGGCGCCTTCGAGCAGCTCGAGTTCCTCGGTGACCTGGGCGTGGACGTGGTCGGGCAGGCGGTCGCGGACGGCGGGGTCGTGGATGTCGCGGACGTCGACCGGGGCGCGGTAGGCGCCGCCGGTGACGCGTTCGAAGAGGTGGACCTGGCGGCTGCGGCGGTCGAAGACGCCGCGGAAGTCCTGGCCGCTGCCGAGCGGCCAGTTGACGGGCAGGGCGCCGAGGCCGAGCACGCGCTCCAGTTCGTCGAGCAGGTCGAGCGGCGGTCGGGACGGCCGGTCGAGCTTGTTCATGAACGTGAAGATGGGCACGCCGCGGCGCCGGCAGACCTCAAAGAGTTTGAGCGTCTGGGCCTCGATCCCCTTGCCGGCGTCGATGACCATGACGGCGGCGTCGACCGCGGTGAGCACGCGGTAGGTGTCCT
>JALRGF010000703.1 GCA_023253495.1 Verrucomicrobiales bacterium | reverse complement strand
TTCAGCCGGACGACCGGGACGAGTCGTTGTATGCCGACGTGGCATTTCCGATGCCGCGAACGGCCACAGATGAAGCATTCCGGCGGCTGCCGGAGGCGGTGCGGCGGTCGGAAGGCCGGACGCGCTGGCAGCGCCGGTTCGCCACCCCGGAAAAAGCGCAATCGATCCTGCGCGATTATTTCCGCCTGCTCACCGGGGTTGACCGCGAGATCGGGCGGTTGCGGGAGGCGTTGGCGGCGCGCGGCCTGGCCGACCGCACGGTGATCGTGGTGACTGGCGACAACGGATTTGCGCTGGGCGACCGCGGTCTGGCGGACAAGTGGTTCATGTGGGAGGAGGATATCCGGGTGCCGACGGTGGTTTTTGACCCGCGGATGGCGGAGGACCAGCGGGGGCGCCGCGTGCCCGCGCTCACGCTCAATGTCGATTTCGCTCCGACCCTGCTTGACCTTGCCGGCGCGGCCGTGCCCGACGGCATGCAGGGGCGCAGCCTGGCTCCCTGGCTGCGCGGCGAATCCCCGGCCGACTGGCGCCGCGAGTTTTACTACGAGCACGTCACCCTGCCGCAGTTGATCCCGCCGTGCGAAGGCGTGCGCACCGAGCGCTGGAAATACATCCGCTGGACCGGTGGCGACGGCGCGCCCGAGGAATTGTACGACCTCGAGGCCGATCCCTTCGAGGAACGCACCCTGGCCGGCGACCCCTCCCACGCCGCCACCCTGGAATCACTGCGCGCCGCGACCGACCGCCACCGCCAGGAACTGCGCTGAGCGCGGTCGACCGCAGCCAACCGGCCCGGGCACACTCCTGCCGGCCTCAGAACGCGGGCACCACCCGCAGCCGGAGCAGCAACCGTGGCCCGTCACCACGCGGGACCGTGGTGCGCAGCGACTCGGTGTCGTCGGTGACCGCCGTCGTTGCCATCGCCGAGGCCACCGGCGTCCACGTCACGCCGTCGTTGGAAACTTCCACGCTGTAGACGGCATCAAGCACCTGCCGCGCGCGGGTGAACGAGAAAACGACCTCATTCCCCGCCCCCGCCACCGCGGTGATCGGCACCGATGTGCCATCAAGCGGGTCAGTGCCGGTGGCATACTCCAGCCAGGTCACCGCGCCATCGTCATCCGCATCAGCCAGCGGCCCGCTGCGCGCCGGATCGTCGCGATCGCCCGGCGGAAAGACGTGCGCCCGCCACAAGCCGAATTCCCGCGAGATCACCGGGCCATTGGCCGCCCCTGGCGAACCGCCGCGCGCCCCGCTCACCGCCCAGACCGCCGGGTCGTCGTAATCCGCCGGCCCCGCCTCCGGCTGGCGCAACACCAGGGTGTGGCCACGGCCGTCAGCCGCGCGGCTCCATGAGTCACGATACCGCAGGCGCACCAGTTCCCGGCCGTCGGCCGCGCTCAGCACCACGGTTTCCCCGCCATTTGCCAAGGCCCCGGTGCACGGCCCGAGCACGCCGGTGCGCCCCGGGTGCCGCAGGGCGAAGGCCGCCGGATTCCGTGCCACCGCAAGATACCCGCCGGCCGGCAGCGTGGTGCCCGCGGGAAAGGTGAACCCGATGCCTTCTGTGAACGAGGCCCCGGTCAGATCCAGGCTCTCGCCACCGACGTTGCGGACTTCGATAAACTCAAAATCATCCGCGTCGAGCGGCCCCAGTGCGGCCTGCTCGGCCGCCACCGGATCCGCCGGATGAAAGTCCAGCTCGGTCACCGCCAGCGTGGCCGGCTGCGGCAGCAGCCCGGTGACAAAAGCCGCGGTGCGCGGCGGGCCCCAGACAGCGCCGCTCCGTGCCCGCGCGGTCAGAATGATCGAGCGGTCAATGGTCACACGGCCGCCGCCGGGCACGCTCGCCGCCCCGTCCGCCACCGCGCCGCCGGGCCGCCGCGGGTCGCGTCCATCAGTCGTGAAATAGACCGTCGGCCCGGCCGCTGTGCCCAGTGTGACCGATGTGCCCGGCGCCACCGCCCCCGGCCCCGGCGCCACCACCGGCCGCGACGGAAATTGACGGTCGATCCAGCGGCCGCGGTCAGCAAGCCACGTCTTGAGGTAATTGACTTCGCTCTGGTACGTCGTCCGCGACTGCCACCCGGGCGGGCTGATCACGGTGAACTGCCCGAGCTGCGGCCACCGCGCAAAGTGACGCCCGGCCGCTTCCGCGCCGAGCAGCGCGGCCCGGTCGTCGATTTCCGCGGCCACCGCCGCCTCGCTGAGCACGCCCTCGCGCAGCGCGGCCCAGCGGTCGATGAACAACTGCCACCAGTCGGCATCCTGCTCCATCCGCAGCCACCACGGTGCCCATGGCGCCAACCCGGTGAACGACCGGTTCCAGCCGTCAGTCCGGAAACCGGGAATGTCGCCGCCCTCCGCGTAATTCACGTTCCCGAACGCCCAGTTGTAATCCCAGAGCGGTCCCATGGTCAGAGGGCCCCCGCGCGGGACGTGGCTGTACGTGCTGCCACCGTCAAAATTGCGGCTCCATTCGCGGGCGATCCGGTAGTCGACCTGCGAGGATACATCGGTGTAAGCCGTGTACGGCAACCCGGTGGCGGGATGCTGGAAACCCGCGCCGTAAAGCGCCTGCTCGAAGCGGGTGTAAAAGTCGCGCACCCACGTCCGCTGGACGGTATCCAGCTGCTCGCGTCCCGGATCACGGTGCTTGTGGCCGGTGGTGCGGCCGCTGGCGGTGGTGGCGAATTCCTGGTCGTCGCTCGGCCCGGTCTCGATGATGAACCCGCCGGTCACGGCGTCGGGCGACGTGCCGACCTGCGGACCGTCCATCCCCAGGCGCTCCAGGGTGATCGCCTCCACCAGCACATAGACACCGGCATAGTCGTCGGCATACCGGAACTCGCCGTCGCCATCGTCGTTGAGGAAGACTTCGACAAAGCGGGTTGCCAGCGAGGGGTGTCCGAATTTCCCCCACATGCTGTACGCCAAAACGTTGCGCATCAATGATTTGTCGGTGTAGAGCGCGGACAGCACCCAGTCGGAACCGGACGCCATCCCGAGCAGCGGGGCCCCGGTCTCGCGGTCGGCGGCATCCGCGGTCTCGAATTTATACTGCTTCTGGGGAAACGACTGCGAGCTGCGCCCGCGGAGGCGCAGGCCACCGCGGCCGGCGTAGTCCGGGGTGCCGGCCGCGACCGCGCGCGCCGTCGCGGCATCGACCGCCATGATGACGGCATTGGTGCCGGTCAGGCTGGGCGACGCGGCCCCGGCAATGGCGGCATCGGGGTCGAGAAAAACCAGCGGCAGATTGGAACTGAAGCCGGCCACGTCGGCACCGAGTTTGAGATACGTTTCGCCGGTTTCGGGACCGGGATCGAGGCCGGGCTCGAACACGCGGGCGCGCAGGCGCGTGTTGGCGGTGACGGTCAGCGGGCCGTCATAAGCCGGGGAAGCGGCGGTCGGCGGCGTGCCGTTCAGGGTGTAGCGAACGACCGAGCCGGCGGCGGCCGGGGCGGCCAGGGTGACCGCCAGCGATCCGGAAAACGTGCGCCCGGCCGGCGTCGCCGTCACCCGCACCGAAGAGACATCGAAAAACCCGTTGGCCGCCCCCGGGGTGGGCGTGGCATACGGGCCGTACGTCTGCCGGTCCCGGGTGCCATACGAAACATCGACGCGCTGCGGCGGAAAGGCCGGCGCAAACTCGCGCGCCACCGTGCGTCCGTCCGGTTGCACCAGCGCGAGGTACTCGCCACCCGCCGCCAGGCTGAAATTCGCATGCAGCGCGCCGGTGGCGTCCGGCTCGCCGTCACCGGAAGCAAACACAACCAGATACCCGCCCGGTGCCAGCACCCGCGACGGAAACACCCATGGGCGCAGGGAGCCGGCGGCGTCGGTCAGCGACCACCCGGCCAGATCAATCGGCACCTCCCCGTGGTTGTGCAGTTCGATCCAGTCCGAATGCCGCCCGTGCCCGTCAGTCAGCCCGCGGTCGTTGCTGGCCAGAAATTCCGTGATGTCGAGGGTGTCGGAAAATTCGACGACCTCGAGCCGCAGCACGGTCGACGACGGCGTGTGTCCGGCAAAGGCAGCCGTAACGGTGTAGTCGGCCGGTGCCGTAACCGCCGCCGGCGTGCCGGCAATCACTCCGGTCAACGCGTCCATCACCAGGCCGGCCGGCAACGGCGGCACCACCGTGAACCCGGTCGCCGGACCGCCCGTCACCATCGGATCCATCGGCACCACCGCCCGCCCGCGCGTGAACACGGAAGCCGCCGGGGCATACCCCGCCAGCCGGGGACCGACCACCGACACCCGCACCACCACCGTCGTATCGGGATGTCCGGCAAACGTGGCCGTCACCGTGTGGTCGGTCGGCGCCCGCACCGCCGTCGGCACCCCGGAAATCACCCCGCTCAACGGATCGATCACGAGACCGTCCGGCAGCGGCGGTGCCACCGTGAAGCCGGTGGCCGCCACCCCGCCGGTCCCCGCGAGCACCGGCGCATTCGGCACCACCGCCGCCCCTATCACATACTCGACCGGGCTCGTCGTGTATCCCGTCAGCGTGGGAAAGGGCGGCTGAAAGGCGGCGGCCAGTCCGTATTTCCGCTGCAGATACCAGCCGAGCCGGTTGATCTCCACCGGGGTCAGAGCGACGCTGTACACGATCAGTTCCGCCACATCCCCGGTAAACGCCTGCGCGTCGTCACGGTTGAACAGGTCATACGTCTTGTTCGCCGCAACGGTGAAGCTGCTCGTCCCCGATGCCGTCACCGCCGGGCCATTCAGATACAACCGCGAATACTGCGGACCGGTGGCCGCTTTTATCGCCATGACAATGTCCATCCCGCCGGTCGACGCCGCCACCGCCCCGGTATTGTAGTTGAATTCATAATTGCCCAGACCGTCGACCCACAGCATCGGCCGCGTCGAGGTGTCATCATCCAGGATATTGTGGTACATCCCGGTGCGCGCCGGCTTCACCACCGCCACCAGCGTGAACTGGTTGCCGGTAGATGGCAGCACCACGCTGGAAAAATAATCGTCGGTAAACCGCACCACCGGCCGGCCGTGGAGCGCGTCCGGCACCCGGAGCGGCTGACGCCCGGCCACCGGCTGCGTCAGGTGCCGTGCGTTTCCGCTCGCGTCCGGCCACACCGCCACCGCCTCCCCGGCCGCCGGGGTGAGGTCGTCGGCTTTCACCCACAGTTCCAGCTCTGACGTCCCGTCCGTCGTGCCCACGGTGCCCGGTCCGTCACCGGTGGCCACACCCCATGCCGGGGCCGCCGGAAGCACCGACAGGACCACCGCCAGAACGACAAGGAGCCACGACCATTTTTGCATCAGAGGGGGGCCCCGGGGGAAACAAACGGCCGTGACATGTATCGTCCGCCGCGGTCCCGGGGCAACCGCGGTGCCCTTGACGCCCGGCCGGCCGTCTCCCGGACCGCCCGCCGGTCGTCTCGGACACCGCGGTTGTCATTTTACCCGTCGTCCTCCGCCGCGGAATAGACACCATCGCACGGAACTTATACTTTTTGCGGCACCCGTCTCCCGGAGCCCACCGCCAACGCGCCCGGCAGGATCACGCGCCGCCACCGTCCGGTACCGCCCCCGTCAGGCACCGGATCCCCGTGTCCGCGGCGCGCCGGCACGGAGGACGCGCAGGCTGTGGCCACGTCCGTTTTCATACGGCTCCACGGTCGCCGTGATCTCGAGGACCGGGTGGCGCACGGTGGCCAGCCCGTGACGGCGGTAGGTGTCGGCAAACAGCTCGGTCTCGATCAGGCCGGTCCGGTCGGCCAGGGTGAGGAATTTCATCGGTTCCCCGGTGATCTGGTGGTGGGTGCGTTGTTCGACGACCAGGCCGCAGGTGGTCACTGTGCGGCCGGTGAAATCACCGAGGCGCGCCACCGGGCAGTAGCTCTCCCAGGCGACGTCCGGAAACAGGTCGAGCGGGTGGCCGCTGACTGCGAAACCGAGCCGCTCGGTTTCCCAGACGAGCCGCTGGCGGGCGGCAGGTTCCTCGCGGGGGAGGTCGGGCAGCCGCTCAAGGCCGGGCGGCGGAATGAGCCACCCTTGACCGGTGGCCCGGGCCTCGGGACCGCCAAAGGTGCGCAGCAGAAACTGTGCTTCCCAGAACTGCGCCGTGCGCGACGCGCCGAGGCTGTCAAAGGTGCCGACTTGCAGCAGCGCCTCCAGCTCCGCACCGAGCGGACGGACGCGGTGGAAAAAGTCAGCCATGGAGGTGAACGGTCCGCCGGTCGCCCGCGCCTCCTGCCATTCGCGGACGGTGCGGGCGGTCAGGCCCTTGGTCCGCAGCGCGGGCACGCGGAGAGCCGTGCCCTCCGCGGCAAAGGCCGGCCCGGGGTGGTTCAGGCACGGCGGGAGCAGGCGCAGGCCGAGCCGGTGGCACTCGAGCACATAGACCAGCGGGTCGTAAAACCCTTTGCCATGGCTGAGCACGGCCGCCATAAACTCCGCGGGGAAATACCGCTTCAGCCACGCCGCCTGGTACGCTTCCACCCCGTACGCCGTGCTGTGCGCGCGGCAGAAGGCATAACCGGAAAACCCGGTCACCAACTCCCACACCTCCGCCGTCTTTTCCGGCGGGTGGCCGCGGGCGGCCGCCAACGTGGCAAATTCCCGGCCGATCTCGTCGACCACCGCCCGCTTCTGCTTGACCAGCGCCCGCCGCAATACGTCGGCCCGGCCCGCCGCCATCCCGGCAAAATCCTCGCAGATCTGCAGGATATGCTCTTCGTACACCACCAGTCCGAAAGTGCTGCGCAGGCAGCGCTCGAGTGACGGATGCGGATACGTCACCGGCTCCATCCCCTGGTAGCGGCGGGTGAACCGGAGCTTCTTCTGCTCGTTGGCCGCGCCCGGACGGATCACGCTGACAATGGCGATCAGGCCGTCGATTTCCCGCACCCCGGTCTGGCGGCACAGGCTGACCATGGCGGGGGATTCGATGTGGTGCACGGCGCGTGCCCCGCCCCCGGCAATCATCTCCCAGACCTCCGGATCCTCCCAGGGCTCGAGCGCGGCGAGGTCGACGGCCACGCCGCGCGCCGCCAGCGCCCGGCGCGTGTCCCGCATCACCGCCAGCCCGCCCTGGGCCAGAATGTCCAGCTTGACCAGTCCGGCCGCCTCGACCGCGTCCATGTCAAGGTGCGTCGCCGGCCACCCTTTGGCCGCAGTGAACGTTGGCGTGATCTCGTGCATCGGACGCCCCGACACCACCACCCCGCACGGGTGCATCTTCGGGTGCCGCGGCAGGCCGTCGAGCTGCGCCGCCATTTCCAGCGCGGTCCGGCACGGTTCTTCATCAAGCGGCAGATCGGCGCACTCGGGACGGGTCTTCAGAAGCTCCAGCAGACGCGGCCCGCCCGCCGGTGCCGGGGCGTCAGGCACCCAGCCGCCGCCGAAGCCCCAGGGGAAATGCGCGGTGATCCGGCGCACGTCGCGCTCGGCCATGCCCAGCACCTTGGCGACCTCGGCAAACGCGCTCCGCGCCTTGAAGGTGGAAAACCCGCCGACCACCGCCGCATGGGTCGCGCCATACCGCGCCAGCACCAGATCCACCACCTCGTCCTTCCGGTCGTGCGGGAAATCGATGTCAATGTCCGGCAGCTTGTGCAAGGCCATCCGCTCCCGGTTGAGGAAGCGCCGGAAATACAGATCAAACCGGACCGGGCAGACGTCGCTGATGCGCAGGCAGTAACAGACGAGCGAATCCGCCGCGCTGCCGCGCGTGATCCACTCGATGCCCGCCCGCCGGCACTCCTCCAGCAGGTCCCGGACCAGCAGGAAATACCCTTCGTAGCCGACCGCGGCAATGATGCCGAGTTCCTCCTCGACCTGCGCGCGCAACGCCCCGGCCCGCGCCCCATACCGCTCGCGCAGGCCGTCAAACACCAGGCGCCGCAGAAATTCCCGCGGCGTGGACCCGTCGGGCGGCACCGGCTCGGGAAATTGCGGCGGCCCGAACGGAAAGGCGAACGTGCAGCGCGCTGCCAGCTCGTGCGTGCGCGCCAGCAACCCGGGGTGGTCACGACACCACGACGGCTCGCTGCCCGGCGGCCGGAAATGACACGCGCCGCCCGACCGCTTTTCCGGATGCGGCTGCCGCAACAACGTGCGCGTGCGGATCGACTGCACAATGTCGTACCCCAGCCGGTCCGCCGGCGTGGCATAATGGACGCGCGGCGCGAAGACCCCGGGCAGACGCAATGCCTCCGCCTCCGCCCGCGAGCTCACCGCCTGGTAAAACGCCCCGGGAAACAAGGGCGCCAACTCAGGGTCAGCCCCGACCGCCACCAGCCCGCCCGCCGCCGCCGCCACTTCGTCGCGGGTCAACGACCGGTGCTGGCGCGCCGCCACCCCGGGGAAACGCGCTGCCGCAGACCGATCCCCCAACGCCCGCGCGCCGGACGGCCCGGCGCCCCCCGGCCCGCTCCCGCCGTCGGACCGGAAATCACGCCCCCGCTCGTCCTCCGTCTCGTCCTCCGCCCGCGCCGCCGCCTCCCCGCTTTCATTGAGCCGCGACAGGAGGCGGTTGAGGTGGCGGTACCCGCTCTCGTTTTCCACGTACAGGAGCAGCGGCCGGCCGTCGACCCGCACTTCCGCCCCGATCAACGGCTGGATGCCGGCCTCGCGGGCGGCCTGGGCGAATTCGACCACTCCATGCACATTTCCCGTGTCCGTCAACGCCACCGCCGGCAGTCCGTGCCGCGCCGCCAGACCGACGACGGCCGCCGGTGTGAGCGTGGAATCGAGAAATGAATACACGCTGCGCACATTCAACGGCAGGGCGGGCAGCACCGGTGCCGCCGCCCGCCCGCCGCGCGGCCGCCCGGCCCCGGGGCGGCCGCGGCCGGCCGGACCCTCCGCCTCCGCCACCGGGTCTTCGCGCAACCGCAGGTCGTGGCCGCGCACCAGGCACTCGCGGCCGTGCGTGCGCCGCAGGTCGTCGACCACCCGCGCCAGGCGGCGCCGCTGGTCGTGCTGCCGCGCCCCGTCCGCCAGCGGCAGCTCGGTGCGCCACCATTCGTCATAAACATTGCTCAGACGCAGGGCGACCAGCCGCAGACTGACCCGGCGCTTCCACGCCTGGCGCAACAGGACCGGCAGCCGGCCGTACAGGTCGGTCTCGAGGTCGGTCGGCTCCACCAGCGTTTCGCTGCGCTGGTCCTCGTCCATGTCGTTGTAGCGCACTTTCACCGTGACCGTGCGCACCGCCTTGCCGTCCGCGCGCACCGCCGCCATCAGGTCGTCCGCCATCCGCCGCAGCACCGCCACCAGCCACTCCTCGTCGGTCACATCCTGCACAAAGGTTTCCTGCCGGCCATACGACTTTGCGGCCGCCACCGTGGCCACCACCGGCCGGTCATCAATCCCCCGCGCAAACTGCCGCACCACCGGCGCCATCCGCCCGAGCACCAGCTCCAGCAGCTCCACCGGCGTGGCCGCCACCTGCCCGATCCGCGCCAGCCCGGCCGCCTGCAGCCGCCCCGACGTCCGCGGACCCACCCCCGGCAACCACTTGTTCGGCAATGGATGCAGAAACTCCGTCTCCGCCCCGCGCGGCACTTCCACCAAGGCCGAGGGTTTGCGCAGCTTCGACGCCACCGCACTCACCAGCTTGGTGCTCCCGATCCCCTCGCTCACCGAAATCCGCAGCGATTGCCCGATCGCCCGCCGGATCGTCTGCGCCACCTCCACCGCCGGCCGACGGCACCCGCTCAGATCAAAATACCCTTCGTCAATGCTCGCCTGCTCCACGTCCGGCGTGAAATCATGCGCATACCCGAACATCCACCGCGAAAACTGCTCGTACTTGTCAAAGTCCCCCGGCAATACCACCAGCCGCGGACACAGCTTCCGCGCCCGCGCCGTCGGCATCGGCGTGTACACCCCGTATTTCCGCGCCTCGTACGACGCCGACGCAATGATCCCGCGCGATTCGCCGCCCACCGCCACCGGCCGCCCGCGCAACCGCGGGTCCGACGCCTGCTCGACCGACGCGAAAAACGCGTCCGCATCCAGATGCACAATCGATCGTGGCCGCTCGCTCATCATTGGCTCCTCCCGTGAAGGGGGCCGGCTTCCGCTTCCGGGGCCGCGGCCTTTCCGCCCGGCCCCCGCCCGCCCCATTTCCCGCCTGCCGCCCCTAACCGCGCACCAACCGCACCATCACCCCCTGGATCACCAGCTCCCGCGCCGGAATCAGCCGCCCCAACGCCGGATGCGCGGCCCGCAGAAACGCCTGCCCATTCTCCACCCGGTACTCGCGCAACACACTCTCGTTGTCCACCAGCGCCGCCACCACCTCCCCGGGCCGCGGCGGCCGCCCGTGCTCCAGCACCACCACATCTCCGGGCACAATGTGCCGCCCGACCATCGATTCATCCTCCACCCGCAACGCACACGTCCGCGGCGTCACCTTCATCCCCAATCCACCCAATCCCTCCACCCCCACCGGACAACACCCGCGGAACCGCGGCGCCTCCACACCACGCACCCCGCGCGCCGCGCGCACCCCGCCCCGCCCCGCTTTTCCCGCCACCAATGATGTCGTGTCCTT